>WTAX01000302.1 GCA_013139395.1 Gammaproteobacteria bacterium
AGTAAACAAAGCTGAACTCATTATTCCAGCAATCAAGCTAATCGCTAATCCACCAAAAACTGGATCAGACACCATAATGGCTGCACCTAATGCAGTAGACAGAGTGGTTAATAAAATAGGTCGTAAACGTAGTGCACCTGCTTCTTGTGCCGCTTGCTCAAGTGGTATGTCTTGTGCTCGAAGCTCACGAATAAAATCAACAATGAGTAAAGAATTTCTAACAACGATGCCGGATAAAGCAATAACACCGACCATGGAAGCCGCTGAAAAAGTAATATCCAGTAACCAGTGTGCAGGAAAAACACCAATCATGGCCAAAGGAACTGAAATCATCACCAGTAAAGGAATTGAGAATGAGTGGTAGTACCCCACCAATAATAAATAAATGATTATCAGTGATAATCCCAAAGCAATCCCCATATCCCGAAAAGCATCCAGTGTTAAGCGCAACTCACCAGACCAGTGTAACTTGTAACCATCAATTGTATTGGGTTTAACCGGAACAAATCCCAGGTTGGTTGTTGTTAATTTTTTATCCTTATGAAGAGCCATTCCATCGAGATTCTTTTCCAAAGCCAATACGGCATAAACCGGTGCACTCTTATTTAATTCACCACCGACGTAAACCACACGTTCCATATCCTGATGTAATATGGGATGAGATTTTTCGCCTTTCACAACGTTAATTAATCGAGATAAAGGGATCGCTTTACCCCTATTATTTTTCACAAAAGCAGTGGCTAGCATCTCGGGTGTTATTCGTTGTTCACGAGGTACCATAAGACGTATTGGAATAACGGAGCGACTTTCTTTGTTGTGTAGATAACTCAGAGTTTTTCCTTTTATAAAATTCTCCAGTGCCTGAGCGACCTGATGGGTTGAAACACCCGTTAAGGCCGCTTGTTCCTGGTCTATATGCAATCGATATTCTGGTATAGTGGTTAAATTAGTTGTCCAGACTTCTGCCATATCCCAGGTTTGTTTAAACTCATGCTCGACTTTATTTGCAATCTTATAAAGCTGTTCATTATCCAGGCCATAAATTTCAGCCAGTACTGTTGCACGTACCGGTGGTCCAGGCGGATCTTCAACCAACTGGATCACAGCTGCAGGATATTGAGAAAAAATGCTTTGGAATTGTTGACGTAAAGCCTGAACAATTTTAATTGATGTTTCCTGTCGTTGTGTTTTATCAATCAGATTGACTCTGATTTCGGCAAACTGCTCTCCTCGAAATTCACTACTGCCTCGTAACTGGCCATTAAAATCAATGACGGAAGAAACACCGGTATAGGATTCATAATTCAGTATAAAGGGGCTTTTAACTAATTCTTTTTCCAATGCATTAACAACCTGTGCCGTTGTTTCCAAAGGACTGGCATCGGGCATGTGTACGGTGATCACAAACGTGTTTTTATTATCCTTTGGTAAAAAAGCTAAAGGAACGGCGTAGTCAGAAACTTCTCCGGATATTCCTTCAGAACGAATAAATTGCCAGGCCGGTTGCAGCAACGACAATCCCAATAAGATCAAGATCAGGCTATACAAACCAAACCGAAGAAATTGATAATGACAAAGAAAAGTAAACAGCTTACGGTAGAGTTTTTGTAATAAATCTTCATTCTTTTGTGATGGAGAGTGTTCTTCCTCTTTTTTTAGAGAGGATACAGGTAAAAATCGTCGTGCCATCCAGGGGATAATGATATAAGCAACCAGCAATGATGTAATCATGGCCACAGGTACATTAAAGGCTATCGGGTAGAAAAACTCCCCTAACATACCTGTTACCATGAGTAAGGACAAGAAGACGATAACCACTATTAATGTAGCAAAAGTGGTTGGATTGCCAATTTCTCCTGTCGCCATTACCGCTGTTTTTGCTCTTAAGACTTTATCAGCATCGGGCGGTAATTTTTGATAATGACGATAAATATTTTCAATCACCACAATCGCATCATCAACCAGCATTCCCAATGCAAGAATTAATGCATACATAGTAATACGGTTCAGTGTTGGGCCTGCCAGCCAATCGGCTCCCATGACGACCGCAAAAATGAGAGGAATAGTGAACATCACGATGAGAGCTGTACGACTGCCAAGAAACAATAATAAGATGAGGCTCACGGCACCAATGGCAATAAAAAGATGTTCAATAAGTTTATTCACCGCATCATCGGCTTTTCTTCCATCATCTCGTGTTATGACGACATGCACGGAATCCGGTATCCATTGTTCTTGCATGGCAGCAATACGTTGTCGGACTTCTTTTGCAACATCAACAGAATTACTGCCTGGACGCTTTGCAATGGCCAGGGTGACAGAAGCAATTTGTTTACCCTGTAATTCTTTAAAACGGGGATCTGCCTGACCAAAATTAAAATGAACCATTTGAGTACGCTCAGGATCAGGCTGATCGGTTATCGTTGCAACATCTTCCAGGCGTACAATATGTTCTGAATCTTTAACCTTTATGATTAATTTCTTTAGATCATCCAACTGGGTGAGCTGATTATCAATTCGTAACGTATAGGCCCACTGTTGATGAACCTGACTTCCCAACATGAGAGCAAGGTTAGAGTCAGTAATTAATTGATGGATAGCTTCTGGATCAATATCAAAAGATTCGAGTTTCACTGGATCGATGATCACTCGGATCTCTTCAGGTAAACCGCCCACAATGTCTGTTTTTCCAATATTTTTTATACTGCCTAGATGCTGGTATAAATTTTCTGCTATTCGAGTCAGCTCTGTTTGTGAGTATTCGGTAGAAGCAAGAGTCACGGTAATAATGGGTACATCATCTACATCAACGACTTGTATATGAGGTTCAGCTGTACCAGGTGGCAAGTCCTTTTTAAAGCGTAAAACCTGATCGTACAGTCTTACAAAGGCCTGGGTTTTGTCTTCACCTACTTCAAACTCAACCTTTATTTGGGCAAGACCATGAACAGCCTTTCCATAGAGATGTTTAACACCTTCAATAGAATTTAGTCTGTTTTCTAATGGCGTGAGGATCAGATGTTCAACTTCTTCCGGTAAAGCCCCTGGAAGGGCAATTGACACATCTATAACAGGAACAACAATCTGTGGGTTTTCTTCTCTTGGGGTAAATGAGAGACCCAGCAAACCAAAGATCAATAAAAAAATGATAATTAATATTACTAAATGGGATTCAATAAAGCTTCTGGCAAGTAGAAAGGCAATTTTCAGCTTAATGGGGTTCGTATTCTGCATTCTTTTGTGCATAATCGTTAACTTATCTTACTGCTTCAGTGAGTTGTAGGCCATCCCGTAATGCTTCTGATGGTGAGACAATGACTTTATCCTGTGCCTTAAGACCAGCCAGAATAACCCTTTGATTGCTATATTTCCTTCCATAGCGAACGGGTGTAAACCAAACCCGATTCTTTTTATCAACACGAAAAACACCTGTTATACCCACTCTTTTGACCAGGGAGTTTTCAGGTATGGCCAATAACAATTCTTTATCTATAATAAATTGAGCTTGTCCAAATAGGCCTGTTGGGACGTTTAAGGATGAAGGTAATTCTAGTTTAACTGTACATTTTTGGGTGATTGGGTCAGCACTGTTGATAATTTGAGTTATGGTGCCTGTTACTTCATCAATATGATTGAGTTTGATTTTAATGGTTTGTTCTATAGTTAGTTTTGTTATCCATTGAACTGGTATCGTTGTCTCAAAGACAACAGGATCTAAAACTTCCAGATGAATTAATGGATTGCCTGATATAGCTAAATCACCTGTATCTGCAAGACGTTTTACAACGAGTGCTTTCTCTGGTGATTTTACTCGAAGATAAGGGGTTACTGCTTTTGTTTCAATTAATTTTGCTCTTGCCTTGAGCACCGTACTTTGAGAACGAGCCAGCAGCAGACGAGCTTTTCTTAATTTTTCTTCTGAGATTGATTGAACCTTCCTTAAGCGCTGAAAATTGTCCACATCTTTTTTTGCATCCGCTACTGTGACTTGAGCAATTTCAATTTCTTTTTTGACTTGTTCTATAGACTGTTTATTTGCTGTTTCATCAATAACCAGCAGTAGTTGACCTTTCTCAACAATATCACCAGCTTCTACAAGTAGTTGTGTAATAAAACCAGTCTGCTTAGAGCTGATCTCAATTTTATTCAAGGAGGCAGTATAACCTGGCGCCGAATAGACTTTAGGGATGAGTTGTTCTTTAACCAAAACCACTTCAGTTTCTGCCTGAGAAAATGATGCAAGGCAACTCATAAGAACAAACAGATGAATAGAATGTACTAATCGCTGCATTTTAATACTCCATTATTCAAAAGCCCATTTGTTAATAAACGATAGACATGACGAGCAATCACTTCAGGTTCATTATGTTCTTCTCGACCTTCTGGTAAGTACATCCTGATAGGGGTTGTTTCTAAATGAAATAAGATTAATCCAACGATAGAAATGGCCATTAAATGAGGATCACATTTCGGTGAAATTTCTTTTGCCAGGTTAAGCACATTTTGAAACTGCTCTTTGAATACCTGTTCAGCCAGTAGTTGCAATCTGGAATTATCGGCATCTAAAAGTTCACGCTGTAATAGTAATCTGAAATTTGGATCACCACTCATCAGCTCTGTGAAACGTAAAATGAACAGTTGGAGCCTTTCTTCCTTTGTTCCAGGTGTATTATTAACATCTGTTAAGCGTTCTGCTTTATCTAAAAAGGCGTATTCGATGCTTTTAAGGTATAAGGTCTTTTTATTAGGGAAGTGGTGATAAAGCGTTGCAATGCTGATCCCTACCGCATTTGCAACCTGCCGTATTGATACCCCGGAAAACCCGTGACTCGCGAATAAAGGGACGGATTCATTTAGAATCGCAGTGACCGCTTCAGAAGAAGTTAAGAATTTTGCTTTTGCCATATTTTCTAGTATGTAGAAGGAGTTATAGAACGAACGTTCTATAAATAATAATATATATATTTATATTGTCAAGTTGTTGAGTGAAGTCAATGAGTATAAGAACTTTTGAAAGGTACCTTAATTTGAGAATACATTAGCATCTGTTCCGGGTTATCAGGAGAGGCGCATTTAGGGTAAATGTCAATGTTGATCGCTTGAACCGTTTTGCAGACCGCCTGGATAAAGCATTCAGTCGTTTGGCTATGAGTAGTGTTATTGCCGCATTGATCGTGGGCTCATCCATCGTCATGACCGTCCAGGGTGGTCCTACATTGTTGGGATTGCCTTTTTTCGGTTTGCTTGGTTTTGGTGGTGCAGTGGTTAGCGGCATCGGGTTATTGTTTTCTATCTGGCGTAGCGGCAAGCAGGGACCTCATTGAATTGATATGATACGTTGTTGGCAGCCCTGCAATATGTAGAGGATGTCAAACAAGTCGAGTCTCAAATACTCAATACCACTCATAAGGAGCCCAGTCAGGCTAATAGGACCATCTGCTTTAGGTTGGATCTCGGACGGGTCCACCATGCACCTGATCTCTGAGCTTGGTGTTGCGTTGCTTATGTTTACAATCGGGCTGGAGTTTCGCAGTCACTAACCCAACAGGGCATCTAAATGTGCAACAACACTGCGCCCTAGTCCAGAAAGATTATAACCACCCTCCAGAGTTGAAACAATTCTGCCGTTCGCATATTTATCTGCAATCGTCTTGATTTCACTCGTTACCCAGGCAAAGTCCTGTTCTACCAGACACAGATCAGCCATTTCATCCTCAATATGGGCATCGAAGCCAGCGGAGATAAGAATCAGTTCGGGTTGAAATGCCTCCAATTTAGGTAGCCAGTGGGATTTTACCGCAGCACGGAACTCCTGGCCCCCAGTGTCAGCTGGTAATGGTACATTGACGATATGCTCTGATACAACATTGCTGCCAGTAAAAGGGTAAAATGGGTGCTGGAATGTTGAACAAAGCAGAATTTCCGGTACCTCTCGAAAGATATCTTCTGTTCCGTTACCATGATGGACATCAAAATCAACTATTGCAATTCTCTTTAACTGATACATTTCTTTCGCATGTGCTGCACCAACCGCAATATTATTGAAGATACAAAAGCCCATTGCCTTCTTACGTTCGGCATGATGGCCGGGAGGACGTACATTACAAAAGGCGGCCCGGATCTGTCCTGACATAACCAGGTCAACACCAAGCACCACGGCACCGGCCGCGCGTAACGCTGCAGATAAAGAGTATTTGTTTATACAAGTATCAGGATCTAGCCAGATCCGGTCTTCCTCCGGTGTCTTGATGAAGATATTAAAAATATGTTCAACATACTCAGGATCGTGTACCCGGCACAGTTGTTCACGACTTGCCAGTGGTGCATTATAGTGCTGTAAAACAAAGTCAAGGCCGCTAGACAATAATTGGTCTTGAATTGCACTCAATCGGGCTGGACTCTCGGGATGATGGGCCCCCATTTCATGTAGAGTACAATCCGGATGTGAAATAATGGAAATTGTCATAAAATTTTTTAATTGGCCCTTGTCTTAACCAGGACTGATAATTAACCAGAACCAGGAATAAAAAATTGAACTAAAAGACTGTTCATTGAATAGATCATTGAACGATAACTTTAAATGAGATAATCCAAAGATCAGTTAATGAATACTGTAAATGCAATATATTGCAATGTCGATTCCCGATTTTAATAAAGTCTTTTATTAATTATACGATAAAAATTACAAATATTAATAGTGACTGAAAAGTATATTAAAAGCTTACAAGTGATTTTCCAATATTATTAAGCTATATTTGATTTATGTAGTTATGGATGGCAATTTGAATGACAACTGAAGGTTATCTTTCATAAGCATTGGCTGGCCAATTATTTTATAATGAACATTTACGGCATTGGAGTATTCATGGCTTATGTTGAACTTGATTGGGTCATTGATTGCTTATTGTCATAAGAAAGATAAATCAACAATTAGAATTCATGAATGTAATATGGGAACTCATTTTCTAGACCGTTTGTTTACACCCCAGGCAATAGTTGTGTTTGGCGCCAGCGAGCGTCCTGATGCAGTCGGAGGTCGTGTTTTCGATAACCTGTGCAAAGGCGGATTCTCCGGCCCAATTTATGCGATCAATCCAAAATACAAACGTTTAAATCACCAGCCCTGTTATCCATCCATCACAGCTATTGGCAAACCTGTCGATCTCGCAGTCATTGCCACACCAGCGTCAACTGTTCCAGAAATCATTCATGCCTGTGGTGAACATGGGATTCGTGCAGCCATTATTATTTCCGCAGGCTTTAGTGAGGGCGACGGCCATGGTGCGGCTCTGGAGAAGGCTGTGCTGGAAGCTGCCCGTCAGTATCAGATGCGCATTCTTGGGCCTAATTGCCTCGGAGTCATTCGTCCCGTGATAGGCATGAATGCCACTTTCAGCAAGAATACCGCCGAGTCTGGGCAACTTGCCCTGGTCTCTCAATCCGGTGCTCTGTGTACTTCTATCCTAGACTGGGCTGTAGGCCACGACATAGGTTTTTCTACCATCATCTCACTGGGCGATGCTGCAGACGTTGATTTTGGCGATATCCTGGACTACCTGGCACAAGATCCAGAAACGCACAGTATTCTTCTCTATGTAGAAGGCGTACGCGATGCGCGTCGTTTTATGAGCGGCCTACGCATTGCCGCCAGAATGAAACCTGTAGTTGTCATCAAAGCGGGGCGGCATGATGAAGGATCGCGTGCTGCTATTACTCATACTGGTGCCATGATCGGTGCTGATGATGTATTTGACGCAGCCCTGCAACGTGCTGGCGTGGTTCGCGTGATGACTATCGAGCAATTATTTTCTGCAGCCCAGTTACTGGCGACTCAGCATAGACTAACTGGCAATCGACTTGCGATTGTGACTAACGGTGGTGGTCTGGGAGTCATGGCCACCGATCGTGCGATTGATCTTGGCGTCACTATAGCATCTTTATCAGAAGACACACTTGCACGACTTAACAAGAGCCTGCCACCTCAGTGGTCACATGCGAATCCTATCGACATATTGGGTGATGCCTCAGCGGAGCGCTACCAGGATGCGGTCAATGCCTGCATGGACGATCCGGATGTTGATGGTGTCTTGGTCATGCTTTCCCCACAGGCCATGACGGATACAGTAGCCTGTGCACAGGCCATTATTGACGCTCAAAAAGTCAACAAAAAACTACTTTTAGCCTGCTGGATGGGAGAGCAGCAAATCGAAGTAGCGAACAAACTTTTTTCGCGCAATCACTTGCCCTGTTTTCCCAACCCAGAGTCCTCCGTAGAAGCCTTCGCTTATCTTGCCAGTTACTACCAAAACCAGCAGTTACTGATGCAGGTACCTGGGCCATTGGTAACCCGCAGCCAACCGGATGTTGATGGTGCACGTTTAATCATTGAAAGCGTGCTGGCACAGAAGCGAACTGTGCTGACGATTACAGAATCCAAAGCTTTGTTGCATGCTTTTGCCATACCTGTTACACAGAGTATCGAATGTCATTCAGCTAACGATGCGTTGGTTGCGGCAGAGTCTATGGGCTTTCCAGTGGCGATGAAAATCAATTCGCCAGACATCAGTCATAAATTTGATGTTGGGGGTGTCAGGCTAAGCATCAGCAATGCTTATGCCATACGCACTACCTATCATGAGCTAATAGAAGAAGTTCATAACATATATCCCGATGCAAAAATTGAGGGTGTAACTGTCGAGCCAATGTATACACCACCTTATGGAAGAGAACTTCTGATCGGAGTGATCCGTGACCCTGTTTTCGGTCCTGCTATTACTTTCGGCGCTGGAGGTATCCAGGTCGAAGTATTACGAGATCGCGCTGTTGCGCTGCCGCCACTGAACACTTTTCTGGCTGAAAAGATGATCAGCCAGACCAACATTGCTCACCTTCTTGGCACCTTTCGGAATATGCCGGCGGTGAAGATGGAGGCCTTAGTACAGTTGTTACGTCGTGTCTCTGAGATGGTTTGTGAACTGCCAGAAATTAAGGCGCTGGATATTAACCCATTGATCGCCGATGAAAAAGGCGTCATGGCACTAGATATCCGCATTGTGGTTGAACACCGGGTACCTTCCCTGAACCGTTATGCTCATATGGCAATTCATCCCTACCCAAACCATCTGGTTTCCCTGCTGCAACTGGCAGATGGTACAAACATCAAAATCCGCCCAATACGTCCAGAAGATGCATTCATTGAGCAGAGTTTTGTACGGGAACTTTCAGCGCAGTCTAAATACTTCCGTTTCATGCAAGCACTTAATGAATTGAATCAGCAGATGCTGGTGCGCTTCACACAGTTAGACTACAATCGTGAGCTCGCATTAATCGCTGTTCTGGAGAAACCTGGCGAAGAAACAGAGCTGGGGGTAGCCCGTTATGTCATGAATCCTGATGGGGAAAGCTGTGAATTTGCATTGGTGGTTGCAGATAAATGGCAACACAGGGGTATTGGTTCACACCTGATGGCCGCATTGATAGAAGCTGCTCGTCAGGTTGGCATCAAGGTCATGGATGGTGAAATTCTGGCCAACAATCATAATATGCTGAAATTGGCTGTAAACCTCGGGTTCAACGTTCATACCAGTACTGATGATCCAGGCCTCAGGGTGGTCTCCAAGCTGCTATGAAATTAGCAAGTACATTGAAACCATGGAATCAGGTGATTAGCGATCCATTAAGGCAATTAAAATGAATACACCAAATCCCCAATATATCCTTTGGTTCGAAGAAATTTGTGTAGATGATGTCTCTCTGGTTGGAGGCAAAAACGCTTCCCTTGGTGAAATGTACCGTGAACTGATCCCGCAGGGCATTCGTGTACCAAATGGCTTCGCCATCAGTGCACAGGCTTATCGAGATATGCTCGATAAAGCCGGGGTCTGGCCGGCATTACATGCCTTGTTGGATGAGGTTGATAAATCAGATGTTGAGGATTTAGCTGATCGAGCACACAGGGCAAGGGAGATCGTTTATGGTATTGGCTTTTCTACTAAACTGCGTGATGAAATTCTGCAGGCCTACCACTCGCTAACAGAAGAATATGGTGCTGACTTGACTCTTGCGGTACGCAGTTCCGCCACTGCTGAAGATCTACCTGCTGCCAGTTTTGCGGGACAGCACGAAACCTATCTGCATATCAAGGGTGATGAAATGTTGATTGATGCCTGTCGGCGTTGTTTTGCCTCCCTGTTTACAGAACGTGCGATTGCCTACCGTATTGATCAGTGTTTTGATCACTTCAAAGTAGCCTTATCCATTGGTGTAATGAAAATGGTGCGTTCGGATCTGGATGCAAGTGGGGTAATGTTCAGCCTGGATACGGAATCGGGTTTTCGTGATGTGGTGTTTATCACGGGGGCCTGGGGTCTTGGAGAAAATGTTGTACAGGGTGCAGTCGACCCGGATGAATTCTATGTACATAAATCTACTTTTCGACAGGGCTATCGTTCGGTTCTAAGACGTACTCTGGGAAAGAAAAAAATTAAGATGGTTTACGCCCATGCGAGAAGTGGCCAAACAACCCGGAACATACCCACCCCAAAGGCCGATCAGGATCGTTTCTGTATCAGTGATGAGGATGTGCTTACCCTGACTGATTATGCCATCAAAGTTGAAGACCATTATAGTGAACGTGCGGGGCAGGCTCGACCAATGGATATGGAATGGGCTCGTGATGGTCTGGATGGTCAGCTTTATCTTGTTCAAGCTCGTCCTGAAACGGTTGCTTCCCAGCATACAGGTTCTAAGCTTGAAGAATACCGTCTTAAGGGACGTGGTGAGTTATTGATAACCGGACGTTCCGTTGGCAGTAAAATAGCCAGCGGACAGGTTCGGGTCATTCCCGATGTACACCATCTTGCTCAGTTTCGGGAAGGTGAAGTACTGGTGACGGATATGACCACACCGGACTGGGGACCTGTTTTGAAAACCGCAGCAGCCATTGTCACTAATCGAGGAGGACGAACCTGCCATGCTGCAATTGTTGCCCGTGAACTGGGTATTCCTGCTGTGGTTGGTGCGGAAGGTGCAACAGAAAATATCCAAGATGGTGAAAATGTGACGGTTTCCTGTGCTGAGGGTGATGAGGGCAGGGTATACCAGGGTGATATTCCCTTTGATATTGATATAACTGACTTAGATGATGTGCCACACCCGGCAACCCAGATCATGCTCATTCTGGCCAATCCCGACCTGGCCTTCAAGACCAGTTTACTGCCAAATGATGGAGTAGGACTGGCACGCATGGAGTTCATTATTACTAATGAGATCAAAGCGCATCCTATGGCGCTGGTACATCCTGAAAAAATTCAGGATATCGATGAAAGAGCAGCAATTGAATGTCTAACCCAGGCTTATGACAAGCCAACTGATTTTTTTATTGAACGCCTTGCTGAGGGAGTAGGTACTATTGCTGCTGCTTTTTATCCCAAGCCGGTTGTGGTTCGCATGTCTGACTTCAAGACTAATGAATATGCTTCCTTATTAGGTGGTCGTTGGTTCGAGCCTGTTGAGGCAAATCCCATGCTTGGATTTCGTGGTGCATCCCGTTATACACATCCGGATTATGCTGAAGGTTTTGCCCTGGAGTGTGCTGCCATGAAACGTGTGCGTGAGGTGATGGGGCTGAATAATATCAAACTGATGATACCTTTTTGTCGCACAGTAGAAGAGGGTGAACGGGTACTGGAGGCGATGGCTGCCCAGGGACTCAAACGTGGTGAAAATGGCCTGGAAATTTATGTCATGTGTGAGATACCGAACAACGTCATACAAATCGATGCCTTTGCCAGATTATTCGATGGTTTTTCCATCGGTTCGAATGACCTGACTCAATTGACTCTAGGCGTGGATCGAGATTCTGATATCGTTGCTTTCGACTTTAATGAATGTGATCCGGGTGTCAAGGAGATGATTCGGCTGGCGGTCGATGGTGCCAGACGTAATGGTCGACATTCCGGGCTTTGTGGACAAGCACCATCTGACTATCCAGAGATGGCAAAATACCTGGTCGAAATTGGTATCGATTCCATCAGCCTTAATCCGGATACGATCATCAAAACCACGCTCCATGTGTTGGAGGTTGAAAAAAAACTGGGACGAAAGCCTAGCACGGGTAGGAATGATGAATAAATAACCTGTTTTTCTTAATACGGGGAAATCATCGGTTTACACTGCAAAGCGACTCAGGAAAAACTACCCTGCTATCTTGATAATCAAACTCCTATCTTTTGAGCAGCATGTAATTTAATCAAAAAATTCATTAGCGACTTGAGCAGCAAATCCTGTTTGCTCTATACATTCTACCTGTTTTTTTCCAATGCTTCTTTGAAATATCAAAATTCCTTGTAATTTCCAGTTAAACTTGGGATTAGAATTAAAAATTTTTTAAACTAAATGAGGGATAGCTAGGATAGGTATAAATTTGCCATCTTAAAATAATAAGCCTAATATTTTTATAGCTTTTCAATTTGTTAGCTGACATGTTTGTTGTCTGAGACAAATTTTTCCAATCCTTTTATGATCTGTTCGATATCTTTATATCTGTTACCTATGGTAAGAGAACCTCCTGCAAGCTCCCTTTGTACTAATTCAGGATCATATGATACTGACCCAATAACTCTGCTTTTCAGCTCTCCTAATTTCTCCATCATTATCGATTCCATTTCATTCGAACTAATTTTATTTAAAACAAACCAGAAGTTTTTCATTTCTGTTTTTCTGCAAAAGCCTTTTATCCTTTTTGCAATGGAGACAGATTCGAGCGTAGGATCCAGGACAACCAGTATAATATCCATGGTGTCGGGGATTTTTCTTCCAAAATGCTCGATTCCCGCCTTCATGTCAATAAGGCTTACCCACTCTCCCTGTACCATAAAATCCCTGACCACCTTTTCTATAGGTCCGTCACAACCCTGACCATATGTCTCTATCTTGCCAGCCTGGAACAGGCTGACGCCTCTCTTTTTAATATAATATTCAGATGAGATTTCTCGGGTAATATCTATTCTTTTTTCCAGTACCGGTACTGAATCATTAATTCTTGTAAGAGGCAAAGGGTCATCGACTGGGCAGGTAACAACATTAATCCCACCAAAAAATTCCAGAAGAGGCTTGGGTTCATTATTGACTCCCATTCCAAACATCAGCCTGATCAGTCCCTCGGGATTGGATGCATCACCGTCTAAAACCAGGGTATCGTATCCTTTTTTTTGCAGAACATCTGCCATCAAAACAACTATGGTGCTCTTTCCGCTGCCGCCTTTGCCGCATATCAGTATTCTCTTTCCGGCAATCGGTTTCATCAATTTGTATTCCTTCCCTCTATTGATTAATTTTTTATCTTTTTCCTATATTAACACTTACTATAGTACAATCAATATGCATCAATTATTACGAGGTCAGCATGGAAATAACACTCTTTAATTTGAAATCAGGGGAAAAAGCTACCATAACGCGTTTAGAAGATGGAGAAGCGTTTCGAAAGAAACTTGCCTCTTTAAACATAAGGGTCGGAAAAACCATTCGGAAGATAACCGAACAGCCTCTTCATGGTCCTGTTGTTATCGAAATTGGTAATACTGAGGCTACTATTGGTATGAATATGGCAAAGAAAATTATCGTAGCGCCATTTGGAGTCATCAGCAAATAAAATATTGCCGCTGTCATTTTGCTAACATTAAAATAGCAAATAAGACAGAGGTATAATTTTATGTTAGATAGGAGTCGAATAAAATAAGTGGGTATTCTGGAATGAAAATACTTCTGATGGGAAATCCCAACGTCGGAAAATCGGCCATATTCAGTCGATTGACCGGCGTGGACGTTTTGGTTTCCAACTATCCAGGAACCACTATTGAATTCAAAAAAGGAATAATTAAGCTTGATGAACAGCTTGTAGAAGTGATTGATGTACCAGGAACATATTCACTTGAAGCAACTTCAAGAGCCGAAGAGGTTGCGGTAAGTATGCTCAAAGAGGGAGATCTGGTTATTAATGTGGTGGATGCAACCAATCTGGAACGAAACCTCTACCTGACCCTGCAACTGCTGGAGCGTAATATTCCGGTCATTTTGGTACTTAACTTTTGGGATGAAACCCGGCATTTGGGTATTCAGGTCGATGCAAAAAAACTTGAAACTCATCTGGATACCCCGGTTGTCCCGGCAGTTGCCGTAACGGGGGAAGGAATAAAAGAACTTGTCTCTAGATTATCTGAGGCCAGGATACATGAGAACAAATTTGATGAAGAGGGCCGATGGATTGAAATTGGAAAGATCATAAAGGAAGTCCAAAAAGTCACTCTGAAAAAACATACGCTTCTGGAAACACTTGAGGATATGAGTATCAAGCCGCTGACAGGCATCCCGATCACACTGTTGATTCTGGCGCTTGTTTTTTGGCTGGTTCGCTTTGTCGGTGAAAATTTGATTATCTACCTGTTCGATCCTCTATTTGAATATTATCTCCCCGCCGTAATCGGTTTGAGCGATACACTTGGACGTGGTGGCATCATCCATGATGTATTGGTTGGAACTTTTATTGAAGGTAAGATCGACTATGTCCAATCAATGGGTTTGCTGACGACCGGTCTGTATGTTCCGCTTGCCATGGTTTTACCCTATGTGTTTGCATTCTACCTGATGCTGGGTATTCTGGAAGACAGCGGCTATCTGCCGAGGCTGGCAACCCTGGTTGATGCGATTTTGCACAGGCTTGGGATGCATGGACTGGCAATCATACCGATGCTTTTGGGATTCGGCTGCAATGTTCCGGGAGCACTGAGCACCAGGATCCTCGAAACCAAAAAACAGCGATTTATTGCAGCGACCCTGATGGCTATAGCTGTACCCTGCATGGCGCAAACCGCCATGGTGTTTGCCCTGTTGGGTTCCTATGGCATCAAGGGGTTGGGGATCTATTTTGTCACACTCTTTATCGTTTGGCTTACACTTGGTTTATTGCTCAACAAGATACTCAAAGGCGAAACACCTGAAACATTTATGGAGATCCCCCCCTATCGGATCCCATATCTTGGGAGCCTGGTAAAGAAACTATGGATGAGGATGCGGAGTTTTTTAACCGAGGCGATCCCCTTTGTACTGTTGGGAGTATTTATTGTAAACATTTTGTATGTTTTTGGAATGATAGAATGGATCAGCGAGGCAGCGGCTCCTGTAATCGTTGGTATATTAGGACTCCCAAAGGAAGCAGTTGCTTCCTTAATTATTGGCTTTCTGAGAAAAGATGTGGCTGTGGGTATGCTGCTGCCGCTTGGGCTGGATATGGGGCAGCTTATTGTGGCCAGTGTCGTATTGACTATGTATTTCCCCTGCGTTGCAACTTTTGTCGTTTTGTTCAAGGAGCTGGGGGCAATGGAGCTGATCAAAGCCACTGCTATTATGCTTGTTTCTACCTTGCTGGTCGGAGGGATTCTGAATGTGTTGCTGTAAGTGAATTATATTCGATAGATCTCTTTGATTTTCCGGGATTGCATTTTACTCGAGAAACCTCTGAATCTATGGCCATCAATATGATTAATGGCGGTGCAGTCATTATGGCAGGTTCTGGTATGTGTACCTACTTTAAGATAATTCACAGTTTAAGCGTATTGCAAGTAATATATAACCAGGCTCAGCTAAAAAGATACAAACCCAGCAAACCCAGCAGCAGACCAATAATAATATTAACGACTTTGAGCCAGATGAAAGCACGACCCGACACGGCCAATAACGGCAGAGTACCATGACCATCCTGGACAATAGAGTTGGCCAGCAGGATGGCAAAAGGAATTGTTCCCTGGGCAAACAGGGTGACAAACACCAGGTGAGGTCCTGATTCCGGGATAATACCCACCAGTACTGCAATGATCAGGACAATATAAAGATTGTCCTGAATCCATGAGTCAACATCCATCCAGCTATCCAGAAAATGAATAGCCAGCAGGGCTCCTGATGTCCAGAGAAAAATCCTGAGCAGATGTTTTTTAACGACATGTTCCCACAGATGCTGTTCCAGAAAATGATCGGGAACCGTCAGGATGACGAACATGGAAAATCCTGCTCCTAGCGCAAAGGTGATCCTCTTCCAGTCCCATCCGCCTGAACCTAACATTCCAGTTAATAAAGCCAGCAAAAAACCGCCTACTAATACAATTAATAATGCTCTGGGAAAACTGATATTTCTGAGTTGCGGCAGAATCTCCCTGGAAGAATAACACAGGCACAGATCAGCGTGATGCACTTCTAGTTCATGCTCCTCCTTGATCAGGAATTTATCCTGTTTGGGGAATAATTTATCCGTCATCCAGCCGGCAGCTATTGCTATAATAAAGAGCATTCCTGACAACCATATCGCCTGTAGCGGAAACATGGACAGCATCACAAAAGCTTCATCACCACTGGTTGCTATCATAGCTGCTACCAGCGCACCAAAACTCACTGTCCGATGGGAGTAGAGCGAAACCACGGTAAATGCACCCAGACAACCGGGTATCACACCCAGTACTGCCCCCAAAACATACTGGCCGATACGCGTTTTTCGTAACGTCTGCTGCCAGGAACCCCGGGTCTGAACATTAATATATTCTATTAACAGCATCATGATCAGTACAAA
>WTAX01000075.1 GCA_013139395.1 Gammaproteobacteria bacterium
ACAATGTGGGATGCATGGATTGGGTTTAATGCAAGCCATAGCCTGGGAGCTATTCTTGTAGCGGCTTTTTATATACCATTAGCTGTTTTAGACATGACAGTAATAATTGAAATTAAATGGTTTTCAATTTTACCTGTTATCATCGGTTTTTCATATTTGTCACTGGCAAAAAAATATTGGTTTAAAATACCATTTGTTGGTGTGTTAATATCAACATTTTGTTTTACAGTTGCAGCTGTACTGATAAACACATAATACGAGGCTGCTGATGGCAGCGATACAGTCAGGAAATCTCTACTGTAGATTTTTTAATTCAAACAATGCATCTTTTTGATATCGGGGCAGGATGATAGTGATAAATAAAGTTCGGTCAGGTGAAAAATATTTCTTTAAATCAGACTGTTTTAATTCGAGTTGTTTTATGTCATTTTCTCCAAATGATTTGTAGCCAACCATATTGTTATCATTTGTTACATCAGGTAAAGCGCTTAAGCTAAACATTAATGACTCATTGACTTTATCAATTAATTGATTCAATGATGTGGTATCAATCATAAAACTGCGATAACTCTTGTCATCACCATAAGCATGTTTCTTTTTTGCAATGTGCTTATTAAACAGTTTTGCCCATTTGTCTTTTAAGTCTGTAAACTGACCATAAAATTCCAGGACAAAGTCAGTAATGGGGATACCGCTATCATCCACAACATGAAAAACGGTATTCTGAAAGGCATGATGTTCGGGATCTTTGCTCTTACTATATTTTATTCGTACTTTTTCACAATTTGCTTCACACTGTCTGCACCAGGCTGAGAAACCGGTTTTGGTTACATTCAGTGCTTGTAAAATTGGCTCGAGTAATTTTTTCGGCAGGCTGTCACTGCCGGTTATTGTACCATGGTCAAAACCATCTAATATCAAAAAAGCGGTTTTCCCTGAGGATAATTTTATTGATGTAGCCGTTATATCCCCGGTATCTCTTGCCACATTCAAATTCATTCCGGCACAATTCATATTGGCAGTAGCAACATATACTGTACCATCTGAACCGTCTTCGTTGGCCAGACTGCTGATACCTGAATAACCGCTGTTGCCGACAATTACCGTGCAGCGGACTCCCCCTTGATTAAAAGCGCCGGGGCTAAATCGATCTCTTTGGGCAAGCTGCCATGAGTAGGGGCTGGCCATTTCTAATGCTTTTAATATATGTTCTCCGGTCTGAAAGGTTTTGTCGGAGCTCCATCCTTTAACTACACGCCCCATTATTGAGCGGCCTTTGTGTGCCAGTGGTGAGCCAAAATTAGCGGGCGCCAGCATCAGTAGATTTCTAACCGGTGGTTTTTTACCATCAGGCCAGTAAGTACTCATCCAGTCACGAATCACTAATCCGCCAGTGGAATGTACAATAACATCAACACTGTTTGATTTTGTTGGTAAAGATGATGACTTCCATGCTGATTGCATTGCTGTCACTATATCTTTCATAGTGACATCATCATCGAGGGACACATAATCAGCCAGCCAGATTTCTTCTACCATTCGTCCGGTTTCTTTTTTTAATCGTTTGGCCAGTTTAGTAAATGAAGAAGAATTATCGCTCCATCCGTGAATGATAACTATTGGTGTCATTTGTATTCCCCTTGGTATCAATGAGATTATTGTTTGTTTTAAGTATGCTCGTATTTACTATTTTTTGCTATTGTGATTTTGATTACTTTCACTGTTTTAGGACAAAAGTATAATCAACGATATGATCTAACTAGTGTTCATCCATAAATAGGCGAATAAATTCGCCCCTACAATTTCAGCATATTTAACTTGTTGAATACTCTAATATTTTTCTGTAGGGGCGAATTCATTCGCCAAAAAAGGCAATTTACGGATGAACACTAACTATAATTATTTATCTATTGTTTATCTGTGATTATATAAAAGCAGGTAAGAAATCAAATCAGGACGACACCATGAAAAAACTGTTCCTCTGTGTTCTTTTTATGTTTAATGCTATAAGCCTTTATGCTGCTCAACCACTTGAGCTTTCCAACTGGGATTTAGATGCAATCAATGCTTCACGGATTGTTTTGGGCATAAAAAATAATGAAGGCAGTATAAAAAACAATCATTATCTGTCACCAGTAATAACTAAACAGCATCTTACATTTTTGGATCACATGACATTGAAGTCATTTTCTGAGCAGATAGCGGGAGAACTTGCCGGAGTGCCAATTTATGACCCTGATGGTCGTTATGTCTTTATTACTACAAAAGATGGATGGCTCAGGAAGTACAACCTGCAAACAGGGGAGCTTGAGATCAAGGTTCGGGTTGGACTCAAAACGGCCAATAGTGCTCTATCGGGCAATGCTCGTTTTTTATTGGTGGGAAACCAGCAACCGGCTGATCTGGTGTTTCTCAATCCTGATGATCTCAGTGTGGTGCAGATTATACCGGTACAAAATCGCAAAGGGATCCTATCGCCTGTCACTGCTGTTCGTAATGCCGGTGAGCTGCACGGTTTTATTGTTGTTCCTCAGAATTTTCCACAAATCTGGAAGGTCAGTTATCTTGACCCGCCACCTATTGGTTTTGGTGATGGCTGGAATCATGATTATCGCTGTTTGAAAGATCATATGGATAAACCTCTGTTTCCGATCAAACGCTTAAGAATTGAACAGACTCTAACGGATTTTTATATTGATGAAAAAAACATCTATTTGCTGGGAATTAATACTAATGGAGAGGGGATTATTTTTGATCTTGATCTCAGTCGCATTGTTAGTCATCTGGAAGTCTCATCTATAGCTCCTGATTTGATATGGGAAACAGGTGATGCGAGTGAACTGGCAGTATTGAACAATGATAACACATCACTCTCTTTTTATAGCAATACTTCTCATTTGGGCAAATGGAAAAATGAAACTGATATTGATGTTGATCATGTCACTGCAATTGCTGTCTGTCCACAATCAGAGATGATCTGGTTAGGGGGGGAGAGTGGCAAGGTACAGCTCATTAACAAAAATAGTCATACAGTGGAGCAGACACTTCAGATTGCTCAGGGGCGTATTAACCAGATATCCTGTACTCAGGACAGCAAATATATACTTATGGAAGTAGGAGATGATAAAAAAATGCTGGTTGTTTATGATAATCTGATGCGCAAGGTTTTAATTAACAAAATTTAAGCAGCACGGAATTATTAAAAGCAGTTATTTGATGAGTTTTATTGGGCTAATTGTTCAGTTAATGTCTGCTCTGTGCTCTAATCTGCCGTTTTGGAGGGTATAAAAACTATTTACGGAGGTACAAATTAATGCGAATAAACCTGCATAATGGTTTCTAACTCTTTGATGATTTTGTCTTGCTCAATCTGTGGAATATGAATTAAGTCATCAATTACATGACCCTGACGATGCTGATTAATCGAGCGATAGACATAGTCACAACCTTTCTCGCAGATACGTTCAATGACTTCATCATATTGAAAAGGATCAATTTCTTTAGTATCTAAACCAAACCAGAATGACATTCCCTTATCAAGAAATTCTTTATAAGGCAGATAATGTGAGCCATCACAGGAAAAGTTCAGGCTGATCATGCCGTTGACAATATTGATGGAGCCGGCGCGTAAATATATGGTTTCATCAGCAAAGCGCAACTGTCGGAAATATTCAAAAATTTTAGGAATATCTGATTGAGGCACTGTCGCTAATTCAGAATAGTTATGGCGTGGATAGACCAGACAAATATCGGGATCATTCAACTCATTCATACTTAAAAGTCGATAATTGTAGGGATCATCGAATAACCAGATAGTCGTTCGGCTGCTGGAGAAATGAAATTTCCCATGAAAAACCCCATGTTCACAAATGAGTTCCTGCATCAGGGCGAAGACATTATCAATATTGTTATCCATATCACTTTGTAATCGATGCTGGGCAAATAATCCGCTGCGAATGGCCGGATCACCTTTAATTTGCTGCCATTTATAATTTTCTTTATAGAGATGATTGGTTCCAGGGAGTTCTCGTAAATCATAATCAACACCCAGATAGCCGATTAGCATTCCCTGATGGTCTTTTATGACATGAATTGCCGTGACTGATGG
>WTAX01000109.1 GCA_013139395.1 Gammaproteobacteria bacterium
CATAAGCATATTACCTGTTCATAATACTCTTGCCACTACACCATTAGAGATACTAATTCTGTAATATCCTTAAATTCATCACTATCGGATCAAATACCGGCTTCAATTTTTTTCTCATCAAACTACCAACCGCCGTACTATTGGCAATAGCAGGAGCCAATAATGTTTGTGATGTTCTGCTTAAAAACAGGACTGCCTTTAACTGCTCAAGCAGCTCAGGAACCTGAGCCTGTATTGCTTTAAGCTCAGCACTGCAATAGTTATTATTTTCTTCATGATAAATATTATTAACCAGCAGAGTCAGCGCATTAATATCAGTTTGCGGTTCACCATGAGGAGTTAAAGCCAGCTCATGATGCTGTTGTGTTTGCCCTGATTCAGGCTGATTAACATAAGCATAGCGCCTGATACTTTCAAATAATGCACCGGCAATATCGTAGTTGGGAATACGCTTAAATGACGCTTCAGCCGTTTTTAGAAAAGTTTGCCCTGATTCACTGAGTAATTTACACAAAATAACGGCATAAGGATTATTTTCATTCAGTAGCTCAGACAGGGTTTCTTTTATTTCCTGATAACGAGAATGTTCGGCAAGCTGTTCCGGCATGTTATCAGGACGAATATCTAAAAAACCCACATATAGCGTATTTTTACTTTTGGCTTTCTTCCATAAGCTCATCACCTCATCATCAGAAATCAAACCTGTTTGCAGCACAAGCCGTGCGCTGATAAGCATGCTCAAAGGATCTTCTTCAAAAGGTAAAAATTCAATTAAAAATTTAGCCAGTTCCTGACCAATATCAGAGTCGACAACGGCCTGATTGCCCAGCATACTGCGCGCATTGTCAGCTGACTGTACTGCCCACCAGGCACTTTCAGCAATATCGGGAGTAATGTCTTTGTTGTTGACCACAGCGGTAACCGCTTCTTCTTCACCCAGTAATAACAGCTTATCTAAACTACTATTACGTAAATCCCCCATACGATTCCATTGCGAGATAAACATAGGAAATCCACCT
Organism: Gammaproteobacteria bacterium; assembly: GCA_013139395.1. Taxonomy (GTDB): domain Bacteria; phylum Pseudomonadota; class Gammaproteobacteria; order GRL18; family GRL18; genus GRL18. The sequence goes on from WTAX01000109.1 coordinate 1,020, forward strand.
GATACTCCTAATGCTTTTGTGGAAAGAAAATCTTTGACTTCTTTAATGTATTTTTCACTTCGTGTTGTTGGATTAAGCTGAATTTTTGCCTCTCCCTTGTGAGTCAGGGCATAAACAACCAGCTTTCCTTCATCAATTCGTATGGCACTGACTTTTTGTGCCAGCAATACATTAAGTCTTAAACTGTCTTCGTTGGATAATGGCATTTGGTTTACGATATATTAAGTTAGTATTTATGTCTCAATTTCCACCGTAGAGCCTATGGCCACTTATTTTTCTGACTTTGACTTTCTGTTACAAGACGTCGCTGCGCTCAGACAGTCAAAGTCAGAAAAATAAGCAACCACAGGCTCTTTAATAAACGATATGGTGGTTAGTTACATTAGTATTCAAACTAATTCAACTGAATCCGTTGTCCCCAGGGAACCGGCGCTTTACCTTTCACTAACCAGATAACCGGGTATTGAGGTTCACTCAGTGGAAATTCACCTTCCGCATCGGTAAAGTAGACTAAGAGATCGGGGCGCATCTCCTGTTTTTCAACCCAGTCAAATACCGGCGTAAAACGAGTACCGCCGCCGCCTTTAAATTGAATGGGTAATTTCAGCTCATCCCATGGCTCAAATTCCCATGGCCCTTCATCGGTGACTTCTGTATCACAGGCATGTAAGGCAATTCTAGCACGCACTTGCGCCTTGATTTGATCCACTTCTGATAGAAATTCTTTAATTTCTTTGGTCGCAATTGAACCACTGATATCCAGTGCCACAACAATATTTACCATATGACTACGTAAACGGGGGTAAATAGCAGGTCCACCTCGACGACTTGATGGCCGGGTATAACTATAATCTTCTCTTGCTGTGGCCGTCATATAACGAGCTAACAACATGCGCCAGGGTAGTTGCGGCTGCAGCAGATGATCCACCAGACGCGCCATGGATTGACTGAGTTTGCCCGCCTGAAGTGCTTGTTGTGCAGCTCCTGCCAGGCGTTGCTGCCATTGTGCACTAAGAGTCTGTATTTCATCATTATTAGGAGTCGGTGGCGGTTCTTTTTGCGTCTCGTTATCCATCTCGTCATCAAAGTCATCATCAGAGCCGCCCTGTTTAAAATCAGGTGATGATTGTTCACTATCTCCTGATTGTCCTTTGCCATTGTCACCATCATTTTGCTGCTGACTATTGAGCTTTTTATTTTCTGTGTCTTTAGCATCACCTTGATCAGATGGTTCACCCTGATCCTGATCACCTTCACTATTATCCTGCCCCAATTCATTATCAGCATCATTTTCATTATCGATTAAGGTAGGATAGATTTCCTCAGCCGTCATACCAATGTATTCGCGCAGGTACAATATATGCGGCGGCGGCTTCAAACCATCTTCGATAAGCATAGGATTAATAGCAAAATCACAGGCCATGTCCCAGCGCAGTTTTATGCGATGAGCACGACGGGAAAAATGCGACAAGGCACAATGCAGGGCTTCATGCGCCAGAGCGAACTGGGTTTCTTCAACACTAAGCTGTTCTATATACTCAGGATTGACATACAGCTTTTTCATGTCCGTATCTGTAGTTTTACACCACGATGGATCGGCTGCGACGACCGGTAATCTGAGCACCAGAGCACCAAGAAACGGCTTATCCAGGATAAGCCGGGTTCGGGCTGCACCCAGTTTATTTTCTATTGCTTCATCCATACAGCATAATATCAGCGATAGCATCAGCCCAGTTAGCAAATTCTTCAACTGCAAATAAATCTTCACCAATGGCTCTGTGCATATCAGAAACTAACATAACGCCCATTTCTTTTTGACGAAAACTGGCCGCATATTTAAGTATATTGGTATAGGTTTTATCCGCCTCTTCAGTATCTCTGGCACGAATGGCACGACCGACTAAAGCAGAAGCAACGGCATACTGCAAGTCAATTTCTGTGGGCGTAGGTACTGTTTCACCATTAACAATCGCATCCAGATCTGGCATTTGATCCAGATTTGCAATAAAGGCATTTAACTCAATACCCGCAGCCGGACCGACACATGATTGTAAAGCACCAATAAATAGTTCCGGGTGATCGGTAAATTTTTGCAAGGCATTATGCACAAATTCCCAGGTTCTTGGCGTTGGGAAAGCAACAGGATTATGCGCAGGATCAAAATCAAATAATAAATCAGGACGAAAACGTAAAAAGGCAATGATCTTTTCATCAATACCATTTTTATACGCCCAGGCAACCCAGTCATCCAGGTGGATATCAAATTCATAGTGAGAAAAACGATTTGCCAGAGGCGCAGGCATACTATAAGTCACGCCCCTATCACCCTGACGATTACCTGCGGCAAAAATTGCCCAGCCATCAGGGATTTTATAATCACCCAGGCGACGATCTAAAATTAATTGATAAGCAGCCGCTGACACACTGGGTGGTGCCGAAGTGATCTCATCTAAAAACAGGATGCCTTCACTACCGTGTTTTTCTGCATCAGGCAGCATAGACGGCACCGCCCATTCGACTTTATCACCCTCTTTAAATGGTATCCCGCGTAAATCACTGGGTTCCATTTGTGATAGGCGAATATCAATTAAAGTGCGATCGTGCTTTTGAGCGACCTGTTGAACAAGCTGGGATTTTCCTACTCCAGGAGGGCCCCAAATCATTACCGGTGTATGGTGCCCGGTTTGTGCCCCTTTAAACTCTTGATCCAGTACAATAAATAATTGTGATGCTCTCATTCAATTCTCACTACTATCAGCATAAAATAGCCTTATTTTTAATAAATACAAACGCTTAATCCTAGAATAATCAATTGGCATCGTAGCGAAACAGTCTTAGGTGCTGGAGATTAAGGGTTTTACAGGTTATTTTGACTTTATTCGTAGTCACCCTACGGGTGAAGTTAAAATATTCTGGAAAGCCCTTAAGATTCAGTGCATAAGGCTGTTGCAGTAGATGCCAACTGATTTTTCTAGGTTTATATCAATAACAACTAAAATCCAGCAAGTTTAAGCAAACGTTCGGCTTCTTCCGGATTTTTTTCCACACCATTGCCGTCTTTATACATCATTGCCAAAGTGGTCATTGAGCCAATTAACCCGGCATCAACACCTTTAGTAAACCATTTAATGGCTTCCTCAGCATTTTTTTCAACACCTTCGCCTTCCATATACATAAAGCCCATACCATGCCAGGCAAGTTCATAGTCCTGATCAGCTGATAATTTCATCCATAGTGCCGCTGCGGTTTCATTGCGGTGTATACCGAGGCCGTTTTGATACATCACGGCCATACGGTGCTGTGCTTCAGGCACACCTTTTTCAGCCAGAGGCGACAGCAATTGCACTGCTCTGGTAAAATGTTTATCTTCGAGCGCCTTAAGACCGCTGTTTAAGTCCATTATTTCTTCTTCATTTAATTGCATAATCACCTCTGTTTACAATAATTCTCATTATATCCTACTATTTTACTTGGTTATTATATATTTAATAACCTTTATTTTCAATATTGACAAGATTTATTTCCAATCCTATCCCATAGAGATATACCGCTAAACTCAGGCAATAAAGTATACTCACTTTCTAATTGACTACCATGTTTAGCTTATCAATTTAATAACCCGTTAGACAATTGATTTTCATAAAAAGTCTGTGTGAAACTGGAAATTGATATTAAAATCGTTTAATATAAGCAGATTATTATTTTGTCACAGTCTGCTTTGATTGTTTTATTCTTTCTATTGAAAAAGAGTATTGAAAGAATAAGAAATAGATTTAAACTGACTTGTAAACTGACTTGTAAAACCAAGGAAAAACCTATGAACCAAGAATATCATGATTATACTGTGAAAATGGAATCTGAAGGCGTTAACCCAG
>WTAX01000270.1 GCA_013139395.1 Gammaproteobacteria bacterium
GTCAACAGCAAATGATCAAGCTCAAACCGGGCAAAATTTATATGCACCCCAGCGGCTATCGTATCGCCATGGAAAAACACCCCAAAGCACCTTCATGGCGTATTGTCGGTACTGATGCAGAAGGTACTTTCTGTCACAAGCCCAGTACCGTTTCCGGTGGTGGTAAGTCAGAGATATCTAAGGCCATTGATGATGCCGTTATTTATGGCCCGTTATTTGTCAACAAACTTGATAATGCCATGAAAAAAATGGATGAGATCATAAACTATGATTATTCTCATCGCTATATTGAAGAATTTGCACCGGATTATACCGACAAACCACCTCGTTCACCATTGAGCATGGACAGAAGCTTAGGCTCTATGATCAAAATGTTCACCCCTTCTGAGGAAAAGTTTACAGCAGAATACAATAGCTGGCTGGACACTATTCCAGAACCAATAAAGGCTCTGGCCTTTGTTATTAAACGCTTCTATCGTCCATCATGGGGCGCTAACTGGAAGAAACATTTTACCGTTGATATGGTTGATGGCGTACAGGGACACGAATTAAAATATCAGGACAGACAATTAGTTATGTCCTATTTACGTGTCGGTTTTGATCAGGACGGAGCATGGCGTATCTTTAAAATGCGTCAGGATTATGTGGTCGCTGAAAAACTTCAAATGGAAGATGATATTACCGCTTCTGTTGTTGTACCAGCTAAAAAGCTCATTAATATGCCGGAAAAAAATACTCATGAATGTGTTAAGTTAATTAAAAACTGTGAATATCGTTTATTCCAGAGACCTGATGATGCCATTATTAAAGGCTTTGATAAACAAACAGAGCTTGAAATGTCCATGCCCGGCAATTTTTTTGCCAACTACCATCCTCTGACACCAGCAGAATTAAAAGAGCTCACTGAAGATCAGGTTGAATTTGATAAGTATACACCGCCTATGCGCGATTTCTTATTAGGTAGTCTGGCTAATGGTAAAACTGCAGTGTCATCGGCTCACCCATTAATGGTTAACGGCGCACCCAGTAAAAATCCAAGATATTTACAATTACGTTCTGATCTGGCCAAACCTGTTAAAAAATATCTGGCTGAAATTAGTGCTCGTTTACATCGCCGTGCACCACTGAACGAAGCCATTTGCTTCCCGGTTGATGCGGTATTAACCGGTCGTAGAAATAATCCACCTGAACCAGAAGCCGGTATACGCTCTTTAGCCGTTTATAATCCTATTCATTATCAGGAATTGCCTGAACTGTTTATGGAATTTATCTGCAGTCTGACCGGTAAGTCACCTTCTACTACGGGTGCTGGCTCTGAAGGTGCATTAACCAAAGGACCGTTTAATGCGCTCCTACCAACGGCTGATGTTAATAATGCACTGGTTTCCTATATTCTGACTGATTATTCAGGCTTTAGCAGTGCTGCCGGTTATATTGGTCCTCATACTAAAGTGAACCATGATATCAGTTTAATTATTCCCGAAATCTGGGCACAGCTGAAACCTGAGAAAAGACGCCCTGATTACCTCATTAGTAAAGGGCAATTAGAAAAACTGGAAGACTTTGAACATAATGGCAAAACCGTTCTTGCCAGTCGCTTAGGCTATCGCATTACCAGTTTATTTGTGCACGGCTTTTTCGGTAAGATTTTTGATAATCCATCAGCAGTATTTGATGAAAGTATTTTATGTCCTGAAACTCAAAATATGGATGATTTTGTTGACGGTATTAATAATATCGTTGAAGCACAGCAAAAAGTCGCACAAAACTATATTGATGATGGCTCTATTGAGCAGGCCTGTCCTCCACTTAAAGCCTTATTACATATTATGGCCACTGGTGAATACGAAGGAAAAGATGTTCATCACCCTGAGATCAGAGCCATGTTTACTCGTGATGCTTTACTGTCATCTGACTGGTATCATAGACGTCTGGAAGTGAAACAGGAGCGTGATATTGCTTTATGGAAGCGCCATATCAATTATCTGACTAATTATCTTGAGCGCGAAAGTCATGCAGAAGAAGCTAAACGCCTGAAAATTTCTAAGCAATTAAAAATTGCTGAAGAGAAGTTAGTACAGGTTTCTGATAAGGCTTATCTTGAGGATTTAGTCGGTACTTTGGGTGCCGATCCAATGGCATAGTAATACTATGAATTAGCCCGGAATATGGCTCACATATCCCGGGCTAATAACTTTAAGCAGCATCTATAGAACAAAATAGTTCACTAATATCAATCAACTATCATTCCAGATTTTGTTTTAATAACTCTGCCTATTCAGGTTTGCAAGAACCGCAATTCATCCCGGCTTTAAGGGCCTTGGAAATAATAAATTTTCCAAGGCCCTAAGATATTCACCAATCCCATCAACAGTATTCAAACCATCTGACCTGATTAAGATATGAATATCTCAGCAAAAGAACTCCGCCAGATTTTAAACCTGAAAAATCAGTTGGCATTTATTGCACCACTAGTCATTAAAAGTACCAATTAAGATTGTTTATTTTGCACCAATTTAGTGCAAAATATATAAAAAAATATCTTCTGATGAATTGTTTTCATTAATATTCATAGACTTACAAAGTGTGGTCTATTTAATGCTTTGTTAGACGTAATCTTAAAATTTACGCAGAGATAAACTCTATGACTACTAGTAAACTCAATTTATTTTCCTTTAACGGAAAAACCAGAATTTTACATTTAACCTGGATTGCTTTTTTTATCAGCTTCTTTGTCTGGTTTAATCATGCCCCTTTATTAATTGTTATTAAAGACTCTTTAGGGCTCACATCTCAACAGATTAAAACCCTGCTTATACTAAATGTAGCACTAACCATTCCTGCACGAATTATTATTGGTATGCTGGTTGACAAATTTGGTCCGAAAAGAACCTATGCCACTTTATTATCACTCGGCAGTATCCCCTGCTTTATGTTTGCCCTGGCAGACAGCTTTGAACAACTCGCTCTGTCTCGTTTTTTACTGGGCTTTGTCGGTGCCGGCTTCGTCATTGGTATACGTATGATGGGTGAATGGTTCCCTGCCAGGCAAGTTGGAGTAGCTGAAGGAATATATGGCGGCTGGGGTAACTTTGGCTCAGCTGCTGCGGCAATGAGTTTACCAACCATTGCCTTAGTATTTGGTGGTGATGACGGCTGGCGTTATGCGGTTGGCCTGACCGGTGTTATTGCACTGATTTATTCTGTTATTTATTTCTTTAGTGTCAGTGATACTCCAAAGGGTTCAACCTATTTCAAACCTAAGCGTATGGGTGCTATGGAAGTCACGTCTAAAGGTGACTTATATTTTTACATTTTAATGTCGATTCCTATGTATGCAACCTTATCACTACTGACATGGAAGTTATCGCCTGCCGGAGTGAGTTTGCTTGAGTCTGGCACAGCAAGCATCATTTACATCGGTATTGCTTCATTATTTATTTACAATGTTTACAAAATTTTCCATATTAATAATGAACATTTAAAAGAACAAGTGCCTGAAATTCACCGTTATAAATTCAAACAGGTTGCTATTTTAGACCTGGCCTATATGGTGACATTTGGCTCTGAACTGGCTGTGGTATCAATGCTGCCGCTATTTTTTTATGATACATTTAGTGAAAGTCATGGTGTAACAGCTGTAATGGCAGGCTTACTGGCATCAGGATTTGCTTTTATGAATCTGATAGCTCGCCCCGGCGGTGGTTTAATCAGTGATAAATATGGTCGTAAGAAGTCACTGACTATTTTCTTACTTGGACTGGTTGCCGGCTATTTTATTATGAGTCAGATTGAATCAAGCTGGTCATTAATCCTTGCGGTAGCCGTTACTATGCTTTGTTCATTCTTTGTCCAGGCAGGTGAAGGCGCAGTATTTGCCATGGTACCTCTGATTAAACGTCGTATGACAGGTCAGATCGCCGGTATGGTAGGTGCTTATGGTAATGTTGGTGCAGTATTATTTCTCACCGTATTATCCTTTGTATCACCTCAGGTTTTCTTTTTAACGATTGCCGGTGCAGCACTATTTG
>WTAX01000434.1 GCA_013139395.1 Gammaproteobacteria bacterium
TTTACGCCGGGTCATTGAGACTGAGCAGCCCCACTATATCGTGCCGGAAATAGAAGCCATCGCCACAGAAACACTGCTGGCTCTGGAAAGTGAAGGCTTTAATGTCATTCCTTCAGCTCGTGCAGCTGATTTAACCATGAATCGTGAAGGTATCCGACGTCTGGCGGCAGAAGAACTCGGCATTACAACCTCCCTGTTTCAATTTGCACAAAACAAAGAAGAGTACCTTGCTGCAGTTAAAGAGATTGGTATTCCCTGTGTCGTCAAACCGATTATGAGTTCTTCGGGCAAGGGACAAAGTACCATTCACTATGAAGATGATATTGAAAAAACCTGGAAATATGCTCAGGAAGGCGGTCGTACCGGTGAGGGCAAAGTCATAGTTGAAGGTTTTGTCGATTTTGATTATGAAATCACTCTATTAACCGTTCGTCACGTCAATGGCACTGTCTTTTGTGAACCCATAGGGCATAAACAAATCGATGGTGATTATCGGGAATCCTGGCAGCCTCAGGCAATGAGCCCGACGGCAAAGGAAAAAGCCATTGAAATTGCACAAACAATCACTGACAACTTAGGCGGCTGGGGTCTTTTTGGCGTTGAGTTATTTATTAAGGGTGATGAGGTCTGTTTTAGTGAAGTATCCCCGCGCCCGCATGATACCGGTATGGTCACTCTGATCTCTCAGAATTTGTCACAATTTGCTTTACATGCCCGCGCCATTTTAGGCTTAACGATCCCTAATATCCGTCAGTATGGTCCAGGTGCTTCTTCTGTTATTTTAGTTAACGGGGAATCCTCACAGGTGGAATTCAGTAATTTAGAAACGGTATTAGCTGAACCCGATACACAGCTTCGCTTATTTGGTAAGCCTAAAGTAAAAACTCAGCGTCGCATGGGTGTTGTACTGGCATTGGATGAGTCCATTGAACAGGCAAGAGAGAAAGCCTGCCGCTCTTCTGAAGCGGTTATTATTAATATGTAATAGCCTATTCATCATGTATTTCTTAATTGCCATGGTTAGGGCCTTGGAAACTTTATTATTTCCAAGGCCCTTAAGCCTATGTTCACTTATTTTTAAATTGTCCATGGCGGTAAAAAATCACCATGGCGATCACTATCGGCAGCAGAAAAAAAAGACTGGCTGTCATCATACCAGATAACATTTCTTTGAAATTAGTTTCCATCAATTCACCGCCAACATGAGCCAGAAAGAAACTGGTCGGGATAATACCAATCAATGTTGCAATTGAAAAGCGCCAGAGTTTTAGCGGTGTAATTCCCATGGCATAACTCACAATATCATAAGGAATAATAGGAATAAGACGAGAAACAAACAGTCCCCACATTAACCAGGACTGAGATTTTTCCTGCTCTAACACAATTCGCCGGCCAGAGAACCTGCTCAGGGCATCACTTCCTAATAGTCGGGTAATGGAAAAAGCGATCATAGCACCAATCCAGGCACCGATAATAATATAAATTGTCCCCCATGTGTGCCCATACACAGCACCAGAAGCCAATGCAACCGCTGCACTGGGCAATATTTTAAACAAAATAGAAAAGGTCATTAAGCAAATAATGAAAATAACCCCCAAAGACCCCATCTGAATGATATAAATTTTAAATTTCTCAGTGTCTGTAAGCAAATCAATTAAACCCGTAGATTCTAGTGTCAAATAAACTATTACTAATATCGCCAGGATCAACAAAAACCAAAGCAGACGATTAGCTGATATTTTTTTATCTTTCATCATATCTATAATATTTTTGTAAATAATACGCTGAATAGTTACATATTTTTAAGCTTATCAGGTTTATAATTTTGTCTTTTTTAACCTTAATGAATTAGCAATTACAGACACTGAGCTAAAACTCATTGCCGTTGCTGCAATCATGGGCGAAAGCAATATTCCAAAAAAGGGATATAAGACTCCTGCCGCAACCGGCACACCCAGTGAGTTATACATGAAAGCAAAAAACAGATTCTGGCGTATATTGTTCATAACCGCATGACTCAGTCGTCGGGCGCGAACGATACCACGTAAGTCCCCTTTTACCAGAGTGACACCAGCACTCTCCATGGCCACATCAGTGCCCGTCCCCATAGCAATACCAACATGTGATTGAGCCAGTGCGGGGGCGTCATTGATCCCATCACCGGCCATGGCAACTATTTTACCTTCTGATTGCAACTGTTTAACAATTTTGGCTTTTTGATCAGGTAAGACTTCCGCTTCTACCCGTTCAATATTTAATTTTCGAGCCACCGCGTAAGCTGTTTTTTGACTGTCTCCAGTGAGCATCACTACATTGACACCTTCTTCATGAAGATCACTAATTGCCTCTGATGTTGAGCTTTTAATAGGATCAGCAACACCAATCAGACCCGCTGCTTTACCATCAATCGCCAGAAACATCACGGTTTGTCCACTCTCTCGGTTCACATCTGCTTTTTCAGGAAGTTCACCCGGATCAATGGCTAAAATTTCAAATAGTTTACTATTGCCCAGTGCAACCTGATGACTATTTACAGTCCCGGTGACACCTTTACCTGTGAGCGAGTCAAAATCCTCTGTCGCGGCAAGGCTTATTCCTTTTTCTTCAGCTCCTTTGACTATGGCTTCAGCAAGGGGATGTTCGCTCGCACGTTCAAGACTTGCAGCTAGAGCCAAGATCTCGTCTACGTTAAAATCCGGAGTGGCAATTACCGAAGACAGTTTGGGTTTTCCTTCAGTCAAAGTGCCTGTCTTGTCGACGACCAGAACATCCACTTTTTCCAGAGTTTCCAGGGCTTCTGCATTTTTTATTAAGACGCCCATGGTTGCACCCTTACCCGTTCCGACCATAATTGACATGGGCGTCGCCAAACCAAGTGCACAAGGACAGGCAATAATTAACACGGCCACTGCATTGACAATGGCATGAGCAAGGCGTGGTTCCGGGCCCCAGAATCCCCATGCGATCATTGTCACAACTGCGATCAATACCACAACCGGGACAAAATAGCCGGCCACAATATCCGCTAATTTCTGTATCGGTGCACGTGAACGCTGCGCCTCACTGACCATGTGCACTATCTGTGACAGTAAGGTATCTGAACCAATTTTCTCAGCACGCATTAACAGACTACCCGTGCCATTCACCGTCGCACCAATAACATGCTCCGATGTACTTTTTTCAACAGGAATCGGCTCTCCTGTGACCATCGATTCATCAACTGAACTGCGTCCATCAGTCACGCAACCATCCACCGGAATTTTTTCTCCCGGTCTGACACGCAAAATATCACCTACCACCACCTGTTCCAGTGAAATATCCTCTTCACTACCATCATCTCGAACAATGCGTGCCGTATTCGGTGCCAGACCCAATAACATTTTTATAGCTTCATTGGTTTGGCTGCGTGCTCGTAATTCAAGCACCTGACCGAGCAAAACCAGTGAGATGATAACGGCTGCTGCTTCAAAATACACATCGACCAGTCCACTTCCCATTTGCATTACTGGTGGAAAGCTCCCGGGAAACAGTAAAGCAACCGTACTATATGTCCAGGCAACAGATACACCTAATCCGATCAGGGTAAACATATTGAGATTCCAGGTGACAAGCGATTGTACTGCACGAACATAAAACGGCCAGCCTCCCCAAATAACGACGGGAGTGGCCAGAGCAAATTCAATCCATTGTACTGCTTGCATGGACAAGCCGTCTGGTAACAATGAAGGGGCTAAATCGGCTATCATGGCAAGTACAAACACGGGGATAGCTAGAATAGAACTAAGAATGAAGCGCCGCGTCATATCAATCAACTCTTCATTTTTTTCCTCAGCAGCCACTGTTTTTCTTTCAAGCGCCATACCGCATTTTGGACAACTGCCTGGATAATCCTGAATGATTTCCGGATGCATTGGGCAGGTATATTCTGTGTGTGCTGCTGCTACGGATTCATCAGCAGCAATATAGGTTTCTGATTGAAGATATTTTTGTGGCTCAGCTATGAATTTTTCCTGACAGCCTGAACTGCAAAAAAAATAATCTGCATCATTATAAAAATAATAATACTCACTGTTTTTAGTGACCGACATACCGCAAATTGGATCAGATAATTCTTGCTCACTGCTTATGTGTTCAGTTTCAATTAACATAGCAACCTCCTCTGTGAACTTTTACCCCAGTTCCTGTAAAGGACACGCAACGGTTTGTTTCTTCCTATACTTTAAAGTATACACCAGGCTCCATTTCACCAGCCTTACACGAACATTAAATATATTTAATCTTCGTGTAAGGCTGGTGCAATCAAACTATGTCATAGTTAGTTTATGATCACATGTAGAAGTATCATTCTT
>WTAX01000403.1 GCA_013139395.1 Gammaproteobacteria bacterium
AAGCTGTCCCTAAATACACATGGTTTTATGTGAAATTGACGTAAAAAACCCCACTTGATGATTGTTATTAGATGCATAACAACTATCATTTACCACTTTCAAATATCACAAATAGTTTTCACACAGCCTGGGCCGGTAAGCGACCACTGGATTGTTCTGGTGCTGATGACTTGCTCAACGGTCAGTAACCGACGGCGGTCTCAACCGGTCAACGAAACACATGCGTTAAATTTTTGTGCTGGTGTTCTAAATTCTAAAGTTTTACGTGGTCGTTCATTTATCTTCTCTTTAAAATTTTTTTATATCTTTGCATCTTGTTGATATAAATAAAAATATTTTCCTTTTAAAAATGAACGAAAATGAACGAACAAGGAGCTGTTGTTTTCTTATCAATTAATATATAAATGATCAGTAGTGTTGGAGCATGTTCGGCATGGTTGCTGATCAAGTATATTGATTGGTCTTAAATAAAATAAAACTCTAAAAATACTAAAGAGGAGTACATTTAAATGGAGCTCTCAAGTATGGATAATAAAATCTTAAGTCAGTGGGTGATCCAATACCGACCTGATAAAGTTTCTCAACCGTGGTCCATCTTGGACTCGTACGATAAAAGGGTAAATGCCATCATCAAGGCTTATCAGGTATCAGCTAAGTACTTTATGATTAAAGTAATAGACCCGGATGGCAACATAATCTGGAGTAGTTAACGAAGGGTCAGCTTGCACCGTAAGCGGCCGGATAAATGTGATTAGAACTTAAAATCCTCACCTCTATTAAGGCTTAATCCTTATTAGAAGTGAAGACTGTTAGTAAGTCTATTTAGCGCCAAGATTCCATAAACCTGTTTCTTTTAACGCTGCTGTGCATTCCTTAGTCAGCTTACTTTCATTTTTCCTGAGGCAGCTCACTATGCGGCCTTCACCAGCCTCCACATTAAGGCAGTGCTTGTCGGCATCAGCTTCACAGGCCTTAATAGAATAATCTATTGCGATCATGCCCATCTCTAAAGCCATAGCTGCTTCAACAATGCCGATTTTGCATCCTATTGACAAGTTGTCTTCATAGGCAGTCAGACACATAAAAGACTTTTGACTATTCAGGGGTAGGCCGGGGCAGAGTATTGCGGCATCCGCAACACAGCTTTTGACTTCAATGTTTACCGCGACGACACTATTTGATAGCTTGTCAGCCAGTTTTTTGCCTTCAGCCATTGCAGTACTGGAGATCAGTATTGTTGCCAGGATAAGTGTTGATGTTGTTCTAATAATATTCATTCAAAGCTCCTCTTGTTTGTAAGTATTTAGGTAGGATTGACTGGTTGAGGTGGGATTTAATGCAGCTTAGTCTCACCCTGAAATCAGACGGAACTATACAACAAGCGTAATAAATTTAATACGCTTGTTTGGTGCGGAAATATTGTCTTAGTGTCCGTTATTGCCGGTAAGCGACCACTGAAATGTATTGATGTGAATGGATTGCTCAAAGGTCGCTAACCGACCCATAACGGCCGTTCGGCAAAGTGTAAATTCCTAACGTATTCAGTAATAAATTCCACATTCTGTCTGATGTTCGTTTTGATTGCATGTGACATAACTTATGGTTCCACTATTAACAAAAACCCTCTCAATTAGAGATTTGTGTTAACTGCTAATAATTAAAAGTGTAGTTTATTCAATATTAAAGACTATCATCCGATTTCGGGTATTTTTCCTTGATCATGCTGATTTGATGATCCAGCCTCATCTGCTCTGAGTGATCACCCTGGCGTGCTTTGTAGGCAGCGTCCAGCTGGTCACCGACACTAGGATATTCTTTAAGCCGCTGGGCAGCGTGATCCTTTGCTGGATCAATACCGGAAACAGCTTTCATTGCCTGCTCAAGCTCTTCAGGTGTGGGCTGGCGTACAATGGAATTAAACCATTCTTCAATGTATGGCTTTTGCTCAGGACCACCTTTACTGACGATGTAATCAATGCCTGTGTGTGTTGTTGGTTGCAGGTAATGTATAGCACGAGAGAGCAAGCGGACATCATCATATTGCCTGATGGCGGATTGCTGTCCGGCAACGCGCTGCACCAGTTGACGTGTGTCGCGTGCTGTCGACCTTAAAGCAAATACAAAGATAAATACGATTAGCAGCAAAACAAGTACAAAACTCAATGTCGGGTTGTTAAACAACATGGCAGTATTTCCTCCGATAGTGAAAACAGCAATTGATTGTAGTAAATATCAACAGCGTCAGTTTATTCTTTTCCTGAAAAATGCGAAAGGCTACCTTATTATTAAGTAATTTACGTGTGACCCTATAATGAATGGCCGTAGATGGCCGTAAAGCGACCATTGGAATATATTTGCGTGAATGGTTTCATCAAGGGGCGCTAACCGACCCATAACGGCCGTTAACAAATTGTGGGTGGAGATATCGCCTCTACTAAAAAACCGAATATACATGCGCCTTAATTTGTTAATGGTAATTCTTGCTAAATAGGCGGAGTCCATATACAAAGCGGAAATTTTTATAATATTTCTACCCCTTTTTTGACTGCTATCAAGGCAAACTGGATACACATTAGTTAAAGTATTTATGTTCGATAAGTAGTTGGATGAGCAACTTATTTAGGGGAGCGGCATGTTAAATAAAAATGTAGGTTTTGAATTAAATAGCAAGGGTTATCTAGTTAATTTTGATGCATGGGACGAAGGTTTTGCTATTAAACTGGCAAAGGAAAATGGTTGGGATTTGACGGGTTACCATTGGCTCATTATTAATTTCTTAAGAAACCATCAGTCAGAATATGGTATTGCCCCTGATCATAGAGAAATTATTAAAAAGCTTGGCAAGCAAATCAATCCCACTGGTCCATGCACCAGAGAACATCTGGAAGATCTGTTTGGACAGGGTGGCTGTGAGCTGGCTTGTAAGATGGCTGGGTTACCAAACGGCCATTGTAGAGGAGCGTAATTCTCTTTACGAATATCAACACAGAATCTAAGTGTTCGTTAACGGCTCAGGCTGTGTGAAAACTATTTTGGAAAATTGAAAGTGGTAAATCACCGCTGATATCTAACTATAAACGAACTCCATGTGGGGACAATTCCTGCTTATTTATGAAAAACCATACGTATTTAGGGGCTGGGTTTTTAAAATACAAAATATTTTGAGTTTTCACACAGCCTGGACCCTTAAGAGACACTCATAAATCTGTAAAAAATCCTGAATCTTGTTTTATATTTCAAAAATGATATATATCAATATTACTTCTAAGTAATTATATTATTCTAATACTCTAATACTCTAATACCCCGGTGGATAATGAGTGTTGTGTTTTGGCTATTAAGATTGAGGAATTTATTATGAAGAATATAGTTGGTATTACTTTTGGGTTTGTACTGGGAACTATTGTAACTGGCTTTGCTGGGTGGAGCATGATGCCCGGAATGATGTTGCATGAGAACTTAAGCCCATACGGGATAGATGAAACAGTAAATAAAATAAAGGAAAATGCAACAAGTCAGGGATGGGTTGTTCCGAGTGTAAAACCGCTTCATAAATCAGTATTAAAACATGGTGGTGAGGAATTACGCCCTATTATGCTTGTAAATTTATGCCAGCCAAATCATGCATTTAATATTCTAAGAGAAGATGTAAACAAGAAAATTTCTGTTTTCATGCCATGCACAATTTCTGTGTACCAGAAATCTGATGGGAAAACATATGTAGGAACAATGAATGCTGGTTTGTTAGGTGAAATGTTTGGTGGCACTGTAGCAGAGGTGATGAGCGAAGTTGCAGTTGACCAACAAAGTT
>WTAX01000198.1 GCA_013139395.1 Gammaproteobacteria bacterium
AAAGTATTTAAAGCGATGAGCAGTAAATGGTATGAACAATAAGTAGTATGAGCAATCATTACCACTAATTATCTAGCAAAGAAGTCAATACACTTTTCTATTATTTCTGTTTTCTACTATTTCTGGATTTCTTACCCGCGACTAAACGCTCTTGTGATCTGCGTTTTTTTGCCAATGAAGATGAGCGACTTTTTTCAGCAGGTACCAACTGCTTTGCACCATCACCAATGAGATCATATCTACCCTGCTCCTTTAACGTCTCACGAATAAGCGGCCAGTTTTTAGGATCATGGTATCTCAGCAGGGCTTTGTGCAGGCGTCTGACCCGTTCACCCTTTGCTGTAAGCACTTTTTCAGACTTATAACTGAGTTTTTTCAGTGGATTCCGTTCGCTATAATACATAGCTGTCGCGGTCGCCATGGGTGACGGGTAAAAATTCTGTACCTGATCCAGGCGAAAGTTATTTTCTTTTAGCCATAAAGCAAGATTGATCATATCTTCAATGGTGGTTCCCGGATGAGCGGCAATAAAATAAGGGATTAAATATTGTTCTTTACCTGCTTCTTTGGAATATTTATCAAACATCCGCTTAAACTCATAATACGAATCAATGCTGGGCTTCATCATTTTACTTAACGTACCTTCTTCGGTATGTTCTGGCGCTATTTTCAAATAACCTCCCACATGATGCGTTACCAATTCTTTCACATATTCAGGGGAACGCACAGCTAAATCATAACGCAAGCCCGAAGCCACAAATACTTTTTTAATACCCGGTAATTTTCTGGCGCGTTTATAGAGATGAATCAAGGGCTCATGATCGGTATTCATGTGCTTGCAAATGGTTGGATACACACAGGAAAGACGACGACAGACTGATTCAATATGCTTGTCGTCACAGGCCAGATGCCACATATTAGCCGTGGGGCCCCCCAGATCGGAAATATAGCCTTTAAACTCCGGTACATTATCCCGAATTTCTTCAATTTCTCTGATAATAGAATCTTCTGAGCGATTTTGAATCACTCGCCCTTCATGTTCAGTGATAGAACAAAAAGTACAGCCGCCGAAACAGCCGCGCATAATATTAATGGAGAAGCGAATCATTTCATACGCCGGCATTTTTTTGCTCTGATAATCCTTATGCGGCAAACGGGTATAGGGCAGCTCAAATAGTTGATCAAATTCTTCAGTGGTTAAAGGATAAGGCGGCGGATTCAGCCAGATGTCTTTATCACCATGTCGCTGTACCAAAGCCCGGGCATTACCGGGATTGGTTTCCATATGCAATACACGTGAAGCATGAGCGTAAAGTACCGAATCACTTTTTACTTTCTCATACGAGGGCAAACGGATCACCGAACGCTCACGATCCAGAGACTTCACAATACTTTTCAGTGGGACAGCCACTTCATGATGCTCTTTATGCTGCTCTTCATGAATGCTATTTTTAGTTTCATTTTTTCCATCAGAACAACCTGACTGCTCAGTCATTACATAAGGACTGACCACTGCGTCTACTTTTCCCGGACGATCAACACGACTGGAATCTATCTCCATCCAGTTTTTTTGCTGGTGACTGACTTTAAATGCGGTACCACGAATATTATCTAATTTTTCTATCGCCTCACCACGAGATAAACGATGGGCAATTTCAGCAATCTGCCGTTCACCATTACCAAAAACCAGTAAATCTGCCTTGGAATCAACCAGAATCGAGCGTCTGACCTTATCAGACCAGTAATCATAATGAGCAATACGTCTTAAACTGGCTTCAATACCGCCAATGACCACAGGTACATCGGACCAGGCCTCTTTACATCGCTGGGTGTATACGGCCACCGCACGGTCAGGACGCTTGCCGCCCAGGTCATCAGGCGTATAGGCATCATCATGACGTAGTTTTCGATCCGCCGTATAACGATTGATCATCGAATCCATATTGCCGGCAGTGACACCAAAAAAGAGATTCGGCTTACCCAGAATTTTAAAAGGTTCACTGCTCTGCCAGTCAGGCTGATCAATAATACCCACCCGAAATCCCTGAGATTCCAATAATCGACCAATTAAGGCCATCCCAAAACTGGGGTGATCCACATAAGCATCACCAGTGACCAGAATAACATCACAGGAATCCCAACCCAGTGCTTCCATTTCTGCAAGGGAATGAGGTAAGAATTCTGAAACACCATAGCATTCAGCCCAATATTTATCATAAGAAAAAATATTCTGCAGGCTGGAAGTTTTACGATTCCTGAACTTATTGTTAACGCTAGACATGATGAAATGACTCAATGCATTTGATAAATGCGCTTATATAGGAGATAGGTGAATTATAGTCGTTTTTGTCTTAGAAAAAAACCTGATAATAATAGTAAGAATACATAAGTTATATCAACTCAATTGCTGATTTTTCTAATTCCAATTGAATTTGTCCTTATTGAGAGTATGATTGCTCTCAATAAATCCTTGCCTTTAAATTGCGGTTATCCTCCTTCATGATAAATCTAAACGACAAGATAAAAAACAGCTGGTTAGAACAAATTTTCAACAATACCTCAGTCGCGGTCCTGGTGGTTGATAAAGATAGAAAAATATTAGGAATTAATGAGGCATTGTGCCGAATGTGGGACTATGCTTATGATGAACTCATTAATCAATCAGCTGAATACCTGCATGTATCCTCTGAAAGCTATCTCAATTTCGGCGAAATTGCCTTTCAAAAAGTGCTGAAAAAAGTCCCTCTGAGTGTTGATTACCAATTTAAACGTAAAGACGGTTCTCTTTTTTGGGCAAACATATCAGGCGATCCCATTCATAGCCATGATGAAGTACTTTGGATGATCACCAATATCAGCCGTCGAGTTAAAACAGCTAATCTGATCGATCAAAGTCAAACCATCCTCTTTTACTGGCGAGCAGAAGAAAACTGGCCAGTTGAATATGTGTCTAAAAACATCAGTAGTTTTGGTTACACAACAGATGAATTTTTATCTGGAGAAACAAAATATTCAGAAATCATTCACCCCGATGATCTACAAAGTATCGCACAAGAAGTTGAATTTAATACTGAAAATCATATCGATCAATTTTCACAAAACTATCGAGTTCTCTGTTCTAACGGTGAAATAAGATGGATTGATGATCGTACGGTGATTGAACGTAATAGTTTAGGTGAAGCAGTTTATTATTTAGGGACAATTACCGATATAACGGCTGAAAAAACAGCCGAAAAAAACATCAAAAAACAACACTTATTTTTACAAAATATTATTGATGGTGTGACAGATAAGGTCATGGTCATTAATAATGATTATTCCATTGCTTTAATGAATCAATCAGCACGTTCCTTAATAGACAACAAATTTATAGCCGATATTAATCAGCCAAAATGCTATGAAATTTCACATAGAAGCTCAATGCCGTGTAATGGAGCAGATCATCCCTGCCCTTTAGCACTGGTGCAAAACAGCGGTAAAACAGAAAAAGTAATACATCAACATTTCACTAATAATGATTCTATTCAAATTGTTGAATTAATAGCAACACCATTAAAAGATGATAATGATAAGACCTATGCCATTATTGAATCAGCTCATGATATTACCGGTCTAATAGAGGTTCAAAATAAATTGCAAGACAGAGCCCGGGAATTAAATTATAAAGCACACTATGATGCACTGACTGGCTTATCAAATCGAACCTTACTGATGGACAGATTGAGTCAGGCAATTAAACGAGCACATCGACAGCAACATAGAATTGCTGTATTTTTTATCGATTTGGATCATTTTAAAGAAATAAATGATTCTCTGGGTCATAGTGTCGGTGATCTGGTACTCAAAGAAGCCTCTCTACGCTTACAGGCCAGTGTACGTGACATGGATACTGTATCTCGCTTAGGCGGCGATGAATTTACTATTATTCTTGATAAAATCACAGATACTGATGTACTGCCAGACATTACCACTAAAATCATTCATAAGATATCTCAACCCATTCTTATTGATATGCACAAACTTTATATCACCACCAGCATCGGCATCAGTCTTTACCCTGATGATGGCGATAATGTAGAGGTTTTATTGAGAAATGCCGATGCGGCAATGTATAAAGCAAAAAATGAAGGACGTAATACCTATCAATATTATACTGAAGAACTGACACAGAAAGCGTTTGAACATATTTCATTGGAAAGTAATTTACGCCATGCATTACAACACAATGAACTAGTCATATACTACCAGCCGCAGGTTAATACTCAAAGCCAGCAAATAATCGGCATGGAAGCACTGGTTCGTTGGGATCATCCAGAGGCAGGTATTATTTCACCAGCCCAGTTTATCCCCCTGGCAGAAAAAACCGGATTGATTATCCCACTGGGAGAACAAGTGTTACGTATTGCTACCAGGCAAATGGCTCAATGGATGCAGCATCACCCGATTGATTGCAGAATGGCAATTAACCTGTCGGTAAAACAATTACAACAAAAAGATATTGTAGACATCATCACAAATATTCTCAGCGAAAATAAATGTAAGCCTCAATGGATTGAACTTGAGATAACTGAAGGCTACATTATGACTGACCCGGACAAAGCCATTCACACTCTGGAGAAACTCCAGAAGATAGGTATCACTATTGCCATTGATGACTTTGGCACAGGTTATTCTTCTCTTTCTTATTTAAAACGCTTACCCATCAACAAACTCAAAATTGATCAATCTTTTATCCGAGACCTTAATCATGATGAAGATGATAAAGCTATTGTGATATCAATTATTGCCTTAGCAAAAAGCATGAAGTTAAATGTCATTGCTGAAGGTGTTGAAATACCTGAGCAAAGCCATTTTTTACAAAAAGAAGGTTGTACAGCAATACAGGGTTATTTATACAGCAGACCTGTTCCAGAACAGGAAATGACATTATTACTTGCCTCAAAAACAATCGACATCTCAATTAAATCGTGACAAGCATTGCCCATTCGTCTATGAATGGGCATTCATCTTTTTGAACATGTGTATTATCTATACTGGCGTAGATACCACCATTCAAAAAATCGTTTGAGCCAATGAAAAATACGCATACGAGGCAGAACAATATTGCGCTTAGTTGTTCTCGCCACTAACATTCCAGAATTTTGGCTATCGACAATACACAGTAATTCTGCTTTAAAGGTATGCGTTGCTGCTTGTCCATTAAATTCAGCTAGTAGATTCTTCACCGCAGCTTCAGCTTGTAAATCAGCCATGTGTGCCTGTTTCGGCAACCAGTCTGGTCCGGGGAAGCTGCCCGAATCACCTGCCACATAAACCAGCTCCATAGAGTCAACTTTACAATGCGCATCAGCACGGATCATACCGCCTGGCGAACGCGGCAGTTCAGTGTTATCAAACCAGGTGTTACCGGTCATGCCCGGCATAAAGATCATCAAATCAGCATTAAATTCTCCCCCTTCAGTGATCACACTATGATCAGTAAACTGCTTCATTTTATGACCCAGATGGGTTTCAATATCACGGTTTTTCATTTCCTTGAGTAAGCCCTTTACCGCTTTGGGGCCCAGCCGTTGTCCTGGATTTTCAGCCGGAGTAAAAAATATCAGCTTGAATTGTTCACGCCTGCCCTCCTTGCGTAATTGACAGTCAATACCAAATAAAAATTCAAACATAGGGCCGCCGCGCATAGCGCTCGGTTCTTTGGGGTTACCTGAAAATCCAAAGGCAATCGTACCGCCCTGCAAGGATGCCAGCCTATCTCTTATTTGTACCGTGGCATCAACACCCTCGCAAGGAGTGATCGCATGTTCAATGCCCGGTAATTTTTTAATAAAGCGACCACCGGTACAAATGATTAAGGCATCATTTTCAATTTCTCCCGCACTAGTGACTAACACCCGACCATTGTTTTTTAAGCCTGTTGCTTCTGCAGCAAGATGCTTAACATTCATACGCTGGAAAAAATTATCCAGAGGAATAATTAAATCTTCCGGTTTTCTCAGGTGACAGGGTATCCAGATCGAACCCGGCAGATAATGAAACTCTGCTTTGGGGCTAATAAGCGTTATTTCGATATCAGTATTTGATTTTCGCAGGGTTCGTACAGCAGTAAGTGCAGCAAAACCACTGCCGACAATATGAACTTTTTTCATGTTTTATACTCTTACGGATCACATGGGCAATAATGTAATTAATCAGTAATGACTTTACAGTCTGTTCCCAGATCATTATTTTTTCGAGCTATCATACCACTCTGAGTCATATAAAGCTGATAAGATTGAGCATTTTTCATTGGCATAAAAACAGATTGTCCATAATGTGCATCAAACCAGGGCAGCCACTGATATTTCTTCTTTAAAGCCCATAGATCATACTCCTGCTTTGTTTCCAGAGTATACACGGAGGGAAAGTGACTACGCTGCTGCTCAATATCCTGATAGCGACCAGAAATTCTATCCAGTTGATAATGACTATCCATTCCCAGTAGATTTGCCCAGCCATGCCATTTTATAATGCGTGCATCCACCTGCCACTCATCACCCGATAATAAGTATGATGTTTTTTTACAAGTATCCTGGAGTGTTAAATTAATTCGATATTGCTGTTGTTTTATTTGCTCTATTTGCAGAGATGCGATCGCGCTTTCGTGAGTCAGTCGATGATAAGTTAGAAGGTTGCTTCCCACAAGTGAAGCTGTGATTAATAAAAACATGGCCAGCAGCAAATAAGTGCTGTTTCGGCAACTGGCCCAGAGCTGTTTTCTTTTTAGCATTTTAATCAGACGTATAAAGAAAAATATAACGACACTGACAATAATGACTAAAGAAATAAAGTAATACAGCTCAAGTGTTGAGTTCATATTTGGTTAAACGTTATTGATAAGGATCACCAGCAGGTTGAATATGCTCATCTTCTATTTTGGCAGGGTAGTGATACTTACCGCCAAAGAATAAAAGCGGCTCTATATCAGCATCATTTTTATATAACTCTTCTACTTCACCGACAACAATCCAATGGTCACCACCATCATATTGCTTATTAATTTTACAGGAAAATGAAGCAATACAATCTTTAAGTCTGGGAGCACTGGATGCATCAGAAAAAAGTTGTTCATACGGTATCTCTTCAAGATCAATTTTAGCACCGGCAAAATGATTGGAAACATCTTCCTGATGTATACCTAAGATATTCACACTAAAATGTGCACCCTCTTTAACAAATTCAGAAAAGGCAGCTTTTTTGGATGGGCATACTAATAACTGAATCGGCTCAAGTGATAAAGAGCTGACGGCATTGGCAGTCATACAACGTACATCACCTTCATGTTCAATAATTAACACAGTAACACCGGTAGCAAACAGGCCTATTGTGTTTCGGTAGTCTTGAACCAGATCTGACTGTTGTTCAATATTTTTACTCATATTTTATTTACTCAAGTTTTAACTATTTATTGATCAAGACCCAACCAGTCCTGTGGCTTTAGATAACGATTATACAGTCGTGCTTCATCTGAACCGGACTCAGGCTGCCAGTTGTAACGCCACTTAACTAACGGCGGCAAAGACATTAAAATTGATTCTGTACGCCCGCCAGTCTGCAGACCAAATAAGGTGCCTCTATCATAAACCAGATTAAATTCAACATAACGGCCACGACGATATAACTGGAAATCTCTTTCGCGCTCACCATAAGGTGTTGCCTGGCGTTTTTCAACAATAGGTAAATACGCAGAAGTAAATTGATTACCGACACTCTGCATAAAAGCAAAGCAATGAGCAAAGCCTTTCTCATTTAAATCATCAAAAAATAAACCACCAACACCACGGGTTTCATTGCGATGAGGCAGATAAAAATACTCATCACACCATTGTTTATATTTTGTATAGTATTCCGGGTCAATGGCATCACAGGTTTTTTTAGCCTGCTGATGCCATGCAATCACATCTTCTTCAAATGGATAATAAGGCGTTAGGTCAAAACCACCACCAAACCACCAAATAGGGTCACTGCCTTCTTTTTCTGCAATAAAAAAGCGTACATTAGCATGTGTAGTCGGTATATAAGGATTTTTTGGGTGAATAACCAGAGAAACACCCATGGCTTCAAACGAACGGCCTTCAAGTTCTGGTCGCTTTGATGTCGCAGACACAGGTAATGAACCACCAGTGACATGAGAAAAGTTAACCCCAGCCTGTTCAAAAATGTCACCATCTTCTAAAACTCTGGTTCGCCCTCCGCCACCGCCTTCTCGCTGCCATTCTTCCTGAATGAATTTTTTTCCGTTATCTGTATTTTCTAAAGCAAGACAGATTTTATCTTGCAGTGAGAGAAGAAATTTTTTAACTGCATCTGTATCAACGTTGTTACCAACGTTGTTATCAGTATTAGTATCGGGCTGGCTCATTATAATCCTATTATTATATCTATCTCACATAAATAAGGCTTACAGCCCGCTTTTTCAAATACAACAGACAAAAAAATACCAGCCAAGGTCCCCCAAGGCTGGTATTTTATGACAAAAAGCGCTGAAAAACAGAACTTATTGCGCAGGTGCTGCTGGTGCTGGTGCTACTGGTGCTGGTGCAGCATATGGGTTGCCGTAATATGGCTGAGGAGCATAACCGCCGCCATAAGGTTGACCATAACCGCCGCCATAAGGCTGACCGTAACCACCGCCATAAGGCTGACCATAACCACCGCCATAAGGCTGGCCATAACCACGACCATAACCACCATAACGATAGTAGTCATCATCATCGTCATCCATCATGTCTTCCATTTCTTCCATCCAATATCTTGGATCCCACTCATCATATTCATTACAGCCAGGGATTTTGCCATATGGACCATAGCATTCACCATCATTATCACTACCCCACCAGGATGCTGAAGCGTTTGAAGCAACACCCATAATAAACGCTGAAAAAACTGATACTGCAATTATCTTTTTCATATCCATCTCTCTATTTTATTTTTTTAATTTAGAAAACATTAACCTACATAACCACTATAACACTTAATAGGTATAAATCTTATTGTCTTTACTTACATAAACTTCATAGTAGTAAAAAAATCAAGATAAATCAAACCTATTAAGAAACAGTATATCATAATATATTACAATTCTAATATATTATTTAACTTTTCTTTGATTTTATCCACTTCAACTGACTCATAGGCTTGTTTTTCACTCGCTCCCCATACCACACCAGGCCAATAAGCATCTGTTTTATAACGGGCAATAATATGAATATGCATTTGCTTGACAATATTACCAATAGCCGCCACATTTAATTTATCCGGCTTAAATTCATTGCTTATAAAGTCTGAGATTTTATTAATCGCATTAAACACCAGTGTCTGAGTTATTGTATCTAATTCATGAAGTTCAGTTTTATCTGTTTTTGGCACCAGAATAAACCAGGGCACCAGCGAATTATTCATCAACAAAAATACAAATTGTTCAGATTCTGCCAGGATAAAACAGTCATTTGCCAGACGTGAGTCCAGTTTAAAATTTGTCATATAGATATATTACTCCTCATTCCATCTTCTTCAGAAAAAAATCCCCTGATTTTAAAATGGATGGATTCATGTATGGATAAAAAGACCGGGATAATGATCAACACCAATACTGTCGCAAACGCCAGACCAAAGGCAATGGAAACTGCCATCGGGATCAAAAATTGTGCCTGTAAAGAGGTTTCAAACAATAAGGGTAATAAACCGGCGATTGTAGTTAATGAGGTTAATAACACTGCCCGCAAACGTTGTACAGAGGCTTCAATTAAAGCATCTTTAACCAGCATACCTTTATCCCTCAGACGTTTATAAAAAGTAACCAGAATAATCGAATCATTAACCACAATGCCTGACAAGCCAAAAAAACCAAAAATAGACAGTAAGGTAAGATCTATACCCTGAATCCAATGCCCCCAGAGCGCTCCTACCAGGCCAAAAGGAATAATAGCCATCACCACCAGCGGCCAGCCATAAGAAGAGAAAACCCAGGCAAGAACAATATAAATCAAGGTAAGACCAAGGGTGCC
>WTAX01000222.1 GCA_013139395.1 Gammaproteobacteria bacterium
ATGAAAGCCAAAATTCTTGCTTACAAAGATGTCATGCATGAAATTCTCGGCACTATTGATACCACTGAAAAATATGAAGCCCATCGCTGGGGCATGGCATCACGAGTTTGGGAAAAAATGAGAGCCAATGATTCCAGAGAGTGCCGCAATTGCCATGACTATGACAATATGGAACTGGGTGAGCAGGGTCGTATGGCTCGCAAAAAACATCCTCGTGCTCAATTAAAAGGTCAAACCTGCATCGACTGTCATAAAGGTATTGCTCATGAAGAGCCTGATGAACCTGATGAGGAAGAAGATGAAGAGAGCAAAGATGCGTAATACTATGATAAATATTAAAAAGGCAATCACTCTTCTGTTTCTATGTGTTGGCATTGGCCTGTTATCCAACAGCGTTTTTGCAGCGAAAGAAAAACTAACCGATCCGACACCACAAGAAAAAGATCTGATGCAGGCTTCCATGGTGGGAGATATTGATACAGTCAAATCACTTTTAAGCCAAAAAGTCAGTGTTAATGCCCACGGACGATATGGTAAAACCGCATTAATGTTTGCCGTCGAAGAAGGCAGTGACGATGTGGCGCAATTACTTATTTCCAAAGGTGCCGATGTTAACGCCCTCACCAAACCTGGCTGTACGGCACTCACCTTTGCTGCTGAAGGTGGCTTTGCTGAACTGACCAGCTTATTATTATCCAAGGGTGCTAAGACCCAAAATAAAACACGGGCCGGTTGGGATGCACTGATGATGTCAGTGATTTATAACTACCCCGAAGTACTGAAAATACTCATTGAAGCGGGTGCTAATATTGATACTCAGGACAAGTATGGTAATACTGCACTGATGGCCGCAGCCCAAAAAGGCCACCTGGAAATAATTGATATACTACTAAAAGAAAATGCCAACACTGAAATACGCAACAAAGATGGCGGCAGTGCACTCATGGTGGCAGCATCACACGGTCAGACAGCCATTATAAAAGAATTACTCAAACGCGGTTGCAGCATTGAAGCACAAAGTGACGACGGTTCCACTGCTCTTTTTTGGGCTAGTGAAGCCAATCAGTTGGAAACCATGGAACTATTATTAAAAAGTGGTGCAAACCCTGACCATCAGGATTTAGATGGCAGTACTGCAGTCATTGAAGCTTACATACAAAGAAATTTTGAAGCCGCTACATTATTATATAAATATGGCGCAAATCCGAATCTAAAAGATAATGATGGACTTTCCGGGCTGGACTATGCAAAGAAAGTTTATCAATATGATGGTAAACAAAAGCGTAATAGAAAACGTTAGCAATAACTTTTTTAGCAACTTTTTTAACAACGTCTTTAACGAGATGGTTATTTAATAATATACTTATCAGATAGATATTAAATAAAGTTTTTGTTTACAATGCTTTTTCTTTTGATGCATACTCTATCTCATAATGAATATGTCTAATAAAGAAATTTATTAAATATAAGTTACACCAATGATCTTAGATCATACTTTATATAAAAAATTGGTCACCTAAGGAGGACCTATGAAATTAAATAAAAAAGTACTGGGCTTGATAGTACTCGGGGGGTTAGCAGTTTCAGGAAACAGCTGGTCAGGCACGGCAAGTGCATTAGATCTAGCTAACTCTTGTGCTGGTTGTCACGGCGTTGATGGTAATAGTGTTGGACCTGCAACACCAACTCTTGCAGGTATATCATCAGAATACTTTACCGAAGCGATGGAAAACTATAAGGATCCTGAAGGTCGCTACTCAACCATCATGAGCCGTATTGCTAAAGGCTATACTGAGGAAGAAATTAAGCTGATGGCAGGTTATTTTGCTAAACAGAAAATGATTCGTCAGGATCAATCATTTGATGCTAAACAAGCAAAAGCCGGTAAAAAACTACACAAGAAATATTGTGAAAAATGTCATGAAGATGGTGGCCGTTCCTCCGAAGATGATGCTGGAATCCTGGCAGGTCAGTGGATGGAATATTTACACTTCACCATGGATGATTTTACTAGCGGCAAACGTGAAATGACCAAGAAGATGAAAAAGAAAGTCCAGAAAATGGAAAAAGATAAAGGCGCCAAAGCCATGACGCAACTTATTCACTATTACGGCAGCCAGAAATAAAGGGGGATATACAAATGTCAGGAATTTCACGTAGAAATTTTATACAAATTACCGGTGGTGCTGCTGCAGTTAGTACTATGGGTTTCAGCAACATTCTTCTCGCTGGCAAAAGCGCTGGACATGTTGTTATTATCGGTGGAGGTGTCGGTGGTGCAACTGCTGCGCGCTACATCAAACGTGCTGATCCAGCAGTTCAAGTCACCATCGTTGAACCCAATGCAAACTACTTCACCTGCTTTATGAGTAATGAAGTGATCAGCGGCGAACGTAGTCTTGATTCCATCAAGTTTGGCTACAAAAACCTTGAATCAATGGGTATTAAAATTGTTCAGGATTA
This sequence comes from Gammaproteobacteria bacterium, assembly GCA_013139395.1. GTDB lineage: Bacteria > Pseudomonadota > Gammaproteobacteria > GRL18 > GRL18 > GRL18. The sequence continues at coordinate 2,464 of WTAX01000222.1, forward strand.
TGCCAGCAATATTGATGCAAAGAAAAAGCATGTTGTTACTAAAAAGAGCGGCAATATTGCTTATGATCGTTGTATCGTTTCACCCGGTGTTGATTTCAAATGGGAAACAATCGAAGGCTTTGATGCTGAAGTAGCAGCAACCAAGATACCTCATGCCTGGAAAGCGGGTCCTCAGACTGCGTTACTACACAAGCAGCTGCAAGCAATGAAAGATGGCGGTACAGTGATTATTGCACCACCACCAAATCCTTTCCGTTGTCCTCCTGGACCTTATGAGCGTGCCTGTCAGATTGCTCATTATCTGAAGCATAACAAGCCGAAGTCCAAAATCCTTATCCTTGATGCTAAAGATAAGTTCTCTAAGCAAGGTCTGTTTACACAAGGTTGGAAAAAGCACTATGGTTATGGCACCGACAACAGCCTGATCGAATGGGTTAAAGGTGCTGAAGGCGGTATTATTGAAGGCGTAAATGCTAAAACCAATACTGTTATCGGTAGTGTTGATGAATATAAGGCTGATGTAATTAACGTCATTCCAGCTCAAAAAGCCGGTAAGATTGCATTCAATGCAGGTCTTGTAAATGATAAGGGCTGGTGTCCTGTTAATCAGCAGACATTTGAATCAACTAAGCATAAAGATGTTTATGTTATTGGTGACTCCAGTGTTGCTTCGCCATTACCTAAGTCTGGCTATTCAGCTAACTCTGAAGCTAAAGTTTGTGCTGCAGCAGTTGTTGCCAGCCTACATGGCAAACCAGCAGGTATTCCTACACTGGTTAACACTTGTTACAGCCTTATTACTCCAGACGATGGTATTTCTGTGGCAATGGTCTATAACTTTGACGGTAAGAAAATCCAGAAAGTTAAGGGCTCAGGCGGCTTAACACCAATGGATTCTTCTGAAGCCATGAGAAAACGTGAAGCACGTTATGCTCACTCCTGGTTTAATAACATTACCAGCGATATCTTTGGTGGTTAATTGTTTTTACTTTGTATAAAAACGCCAGAAAAGCACCTGAACAAGCTGAGTCGCAAAAAATTGCCAGGCAAATTTTTCTTGACTCACGCCTGTTCTAAGTGTTAAAAAGTAATAAATGAAAAATACCAAATCTTACCTTAAGGTTTGGTATTTTTTTTGATTCTATTTAATTGCAGCAGCAAATGGATGAGACGCATCAGGCGACTCTCAATAGTCTCAAAAATAATAATATTAAATTTCTTAGTTATCAATACTTAAAATAATTAACAACACTTATAGTAGTTAACAAGATAAAAAAATAAAGTATATCCGTGGTTTTTATTGGGACTCAAAATTCCTCATTTTTATATGAACTGTGCTCAAGAAAGTAGTAATCACATTGCTATAGAGCCCTTATTCCCGATCCAGGACATATACAGCCATGAGCTGACCTCAGCCTTGAGCTAAAAAAGCATTCAGTAGGAGTACAAATGACTATATGTAGTTTAGTTGTGCAGACCAAACCTGAGTATTTAGAGACTGTTATTGAATCACTCACCAGCATGAACGGTGTTGAGATTCACGCACAGAATGAATACGGAAAAATGGTTGTCAGCATTGACCATCCAAGTCGAGAATATTGCAGCAAAGCCATGACCGATATGACACACATTGATGGTGTCATGAGCATCTCTCTGGTTTACGAATACCAGGAGGATCTTGAGCCCGATCAGGATATGCCTCAATCAGCCAGCAAGCCATCAGCTCTTGTTCAACCAACTCTTCAGCAACCAAGAAGGTCCACCAAAGAAGGATACACCCTATGAAATTATCAAGACGTGATTTTATCAAATCACAAGCGATAGCAGCAGCAGCCGCAAGCGCGGGTCTTAGTTTATCTGCCACACAGCTTGCTAATGCGAAAAGTAATGATGATGACGATGAAGACATCAGATGGGATAAAATCCCCTGTCGTTTTTGCGGTACCGGCTGCAGTGTTTTAGCCGGTACACGAGGAGGACGTATTGTTGCCACTCAGGGTGACCCTGATTCTGACGTTAATAAAGGCTTAAACTGTATTAAAGGCTATTTCCTATCCAAAATAATGTATGGTGAAGATCGACTCACCACTCCTTTATTACGAAAGACCGATGGTAAATATGATAAAAACGGTGAGTTAGAACAAATCTCATGGGACGAAGCCTTTGATATCATGGCTGAGAAATGGAAAGCAGCCTTAAAAGAGAAAGGCCCTTCAGGTGTCGGCATGTTTGGTTCTGGCCAATGGACCATCTGGGATGGTTATGCCGCTGCCAAATTTATGAAAGCCGGTTTACGCTCAAACAATCTTGATCCCAATGCCCGTCATTGTATGGCATCTGCCGTAGGTGCATTTATGCGCGGCTTCGGTATTGATGAGCCAATGGGCAGCTATGACGATTTAGAACATGCAGATGCCTTTGTTCTATGGGGCTCCAACATGGCAGAGATGCACCCGATTCTCTGGTCTCGTCTGGTTGACACTCGCCTGACCAGAGAAGGTTCAGAAGTTCATGTATTATCCACTTATACGCATCGCAGTTTTGAACTAGCAGATAACGGCATGATTTTTGAACCTCAGACTGATCTGATGATTGCCAACTATATTGCCAATTATATTATTCAAAACAAAGCCTATGACAAGAAGTTCTTAAAAGACCACGTCAATATTAAAAAGACCGTGACTGATATTGGTTATGGTTTACGCCCCGAGCATCCTCTAGAAGTAAAAGCCAAGAATTCCGGCAAAGGCAAATTATCAAATATGAGTTTTGATGATTATGCCAAAGCCGTATCCAAATACACCCTGGAATATACAGCTAAACATTCAAAAGTACCTGCTGACAAGCTTGAGCGTTTAGCCAAACTTTATGCCGATCCTAAGAAAAAAATCATGTCCTTATGGACTATGGGAATGAATCAGCATACTCGCGGTGTCTGGATGAATGGACTGGTTTATAACATTCACTTGTTAACAGGCAAAATCGCCGAGCCAGGCAATAGTCCTTTCTCTTTAACAGGCCAGCCATCAGCCTGTGGTACGGCTCGTGAAGTGGGTACTTTTGCTCACAGACTACCTGCCGATTTAGTGGTTAAAAAACCTAAACATCGTGCTGTAGCAGAAAAAATCTGGAAATTACCTGAAGGTACTATTAATCCAAAACCAGGTTATCATGCCGTACTTATGCAGAGAATGCTCAAAGACGAAAAAATGAACTGTTACTGGCAGCAGTGTAATAATAATATGCAGGCTGGTCCCAACGTTAATGATGAAATGCTGCCTGGCTGGAGAAATCCTAAGAACTTCATTACTGTTTCAGACCCTTATCCTACCCTTTCTGCTGTTTCAGCTGATCTGATTTTACCTACCGCAATGTGGGCAGAAAAAGAAGGCGCTTTCGGTAATGCTGAAAGACGTACTCAGTTCTGGCGTCAGCAAGTACCTGCACCGGGTGATTCACAATCTGATTTATGGCAGATCATGGAGTTTTCTAAACGCTTTACCGTAGAAGAAGCATGGGGCGCTGAGCAGGTTGCTAAAATGCCTGAGTATAAGGGTAAAACACTTTATCAGGTTCTGTTTAAAAATGGTCAGGTCAATAAATTCCCTTATAAAGATGGTACCGTTAAAGATAGTGATGATAATGTTTATCAAAATGATGAATCTAAGCATTTTGGCTTCTACGCTCAGAAAGGTCTGTTTGAAGAATATCGTCGCTTCCAGACTGAAGGACCAAAACCCGGCCATGATCAAGCACCGTTTGATGTCTATCACAAAGTGCGCGGCTTACGCTGGCCTGTAGTGGATGGCAAAGAAACCTTATGGCGTTATAGAGAAGGCTATGATCCATTTGTTAAGAAGCTGAACCCCAATGTGAAAAAAGGTGATGTTTATTTTTATGGTAAAAAAGATGGTAAAGCTAATCTGATTTTTGCACCTTATGAGCCGCCGCATGAATCACCAAATGAAGAGTATGATCTGTGGTTATGTACCGGACGTGTTCTGGAACATTGGCACACAGGCACAATGACTAATCGTGTACCTGAGTTACATAGAGCAGTACCTGATGCCCTGGTTTACATGAATCCCAGTGATGCCCGTAAGCGCGGCCTCAGAAACGGTTCTAAAGTTAAACTCATCAGTCCTCGCGGTGAAATTACTACCCGGGTTAATATTCGCGGCCGAAATAAACCACCTAAGGGCCTGGTTTTTGTACCTTTCTTCGATGCACGTCGTATTATTAATAAACTATTAATTGATGCCACTGATCCGTTATCAAAAGAAACGGATTATAAAAAATGTGTCGTTAAAATTGTTAAGGCATAGGAGGAATAACCGATGAAAACTCTCATTAGTACATTGTTATTGAGTCTACTAGCACTCACTCTTCAGACAAGCTCAGTTTTTGCCGAGCCTGTTTATTCATTACGCGGCACTGTTGGGGTTGATGAACTATCAGAAATGATACCTAATCGACGCTCAATGGCTGTGGATGGTGGAATTGACGTTAATTTTGAAGATCAACCTCCGGTGATCCCGCATAATATTGATAAAACCCGTATCACTTTGCATGAAAACAGCTGCTTAGGCTGTCACAGCAAAGAGAATCAGAAAATAACCAATGCAGTCAGACCACCTAAAAGTCATTACCGGACACGTGAGGGTGATAAGTTACGCCAGATCTCAACAGGCCGTTACTTCTGCACTCAATGTCATGTACCTCAGGCTTATACCAAGCCTCTGGTTAATAATGATTTTAAAAACTAGTCTGGCTTAATTGGAGAAACTATCAATGAAACTATCAATAAAACTATTAATAAGCAAACGGAGCTATCTATGGTGCTCTGTTGGTCTGCTGACCTTAGGCCTTTTTTATTCCTCTTCAGTCCTGGCTGAAGAGTTAAAAGCGTTAGAAGACTGTGAATCCTGTCATACAGTACAGGCAAGTGAATTTCAGGCGAGTGTGCATTATATCAATCGCTCTGGAGTACAAGCCGGCTGTAATAACTGTCATGCATTTCAAAAGCATAAAGATGGTAAAAAGACCAGCAAAGTTGTTAAGAAAGATCGTTTAGATATGGCGATGAATGAATGGAAACGTATGGGCAAAAATGATTCGAAAGAATGTAAAACCTGTCATTCTCCCATGGCCATGGACTTAGCAAAGCAGGAGCCTCGCAGTGTCGCAAGACATGAAGAAAGCTTTGATGCGGGTGAATCATCCTGTATCAGTTGTCACAAGGGAATTTCACATCATCTTCCTGCCGGCTGGAAAGCTAAAGCTGAAAAAATAGGTCTGCATAAAAAGTAAATTCTTTAAACTATTCGAAGGCTGGGTGACTGCCAAAAACAGTTTAACCCGGCCTGTCGAATCCCCTGCCTCCAGCATCAGCCGCATTCTTTTCACCCTTTTGACTTTTCACCCTTTTGATAATAGATCACTCCGTAAGTAAGTGTTGACAAAAAACTGTTTTAGAGTAATTATTAAGCATTGTTGAATTTATCTAGTAAACAGCCTTAAAAGCACGTTGATATTGGAAAAAAAATGGCCAGACGCAGCGATCACTCACGCGAAGAACTTAAAGAATTAGCACTCAAATCAACTGAAGAACTGCTCAATGAAAAATCTGCCAGCGAACTCAGTACCCGGCAAATTGCCACTAAAATGGGCTATACCGTGGGCACACTTTATCAGATTTTTGAAAACCTGCCAGACTTACTCTTACATGTTAATGCCCGGACATTAGCCATTCTTTATCAGGACTGTCAAAAACTTAAGCTCAGCACACAAGATGCTGAACAAAATATTCTCGCTTATGCTAATCTTTATCTGCAATTTGCCCATACTCATCCAGGATTGTGGGAATTAATATTTGATAACAATGTTTTAACCGACAAGGAGCTGCCCGACTGGTATCTCAGTCAGGCTAATGCACTTTTTTCCTTAATTGAAGTCCAGCTTAAAGATATCATCCCCGATAAATCACAGCTTGAAATCACTAAAACCAGCCGGGTACTGTGGAGCAGTGTACATGGTATCTGCACACTATCGATTAATAACAATCTTTTT
>WTAX01000525.1 GCA_013139395.1 Gammaproteobacteria bacterium
AGGTGTACAGCATTACCATGCTCATCGGCAATGACTTGAATTTCAATGTGACGAGGTGTTTCAAGGAATTTTTCCATGTACACTTCATCATTACCAAAGGTTGCACCGGCTTCAGTTTTAGTCAGTGATATGGCATTAAGTAAACTGGCTTCGGAGCGAACAACACGCATGCCTCTACCACCGCCGCCGCCGGAAGCCTTGATGATAACCGGATAGCCAATTTCTTGCCCTATACGAATGTTTTCGTCAGGATCGTTGCCTAAAGCACCGTTTGATCCGGGTACAGTGGGCACACCTGCTTTAACCATGGCTTTAATGGCCTGAACCTTATCACCCATAGTACGTATCGATTCTGGACGAGGGCCGATAAAAACAAAGCCGCTTTCTTCAACCCGTTCGGCAAAGTCAGCATTTTCAGAAAGAAAGCCGTAGCCCGGGTGAATCGCCTGAGAGTCAGTCACTTCTGCAGCACTGATCAAGGCAGGGACATTTAAATAACTGTCAATTGAAGGGGCAGGTCCAATACAAACTGATTCATCTGCCAGCAGCACATGCTTGAGGTTTTTGTCTGCATCTGAATGAACCGCAACGGTTTTAATACCTAATTCGCGACAGGCACGCTGTATACGCAGTGCAATTTCACCGCGATTGGCAATCACTATCTTCTCAAACATCAGAGGATTCCATGGTGTAAATGGTGTTTTATTAATGAGTACAGGGAGTCACTCACAAGTTCTTTATTCTATAATACAAATGGTCTGGCCGTATTCAAGCGGCTCGCCATTTTCAACACAAATCGCTTTTATTGTGCCGCTGACATCAGCTTCAATCTGATTAAGCAGCTTCATTGCTTCAATAATACAGATGGTATCACCCTTGTTGACTTTCTTTCCTACTTCGGCAAATGCCGGAGCGCCGGGTGATGGGGCACTATAGTAAGTACCAACCATAGGTGACTTGACTTCATGACCGCTTATTTTGTCAGGCTCAGCTGCAGGTGCTTCAACGGGAGCCGCCACAGCTGGAGCCGGGGCTGGTGCAACATAAGCTTGCTGAGGTGCCGCCATGAAAGCAGGTGCAGGGCTATTGCGTGAAATTCTTACCGACTCTTCGCCTTCATGAATTTCAATTTCTGCAACGCCGGATTCATCCAGCAGTTCAATGAGTTTTTTTATTTTACGGATATCCATAATTCAAACCTTGGTTTAACGTATTAAGTTATATAATGTTATTTTTTTAAATGAGCAAATGCATATTGCAGTGCGAATTCATAACCCTTATGACCCAGACCACTAATCACACCGATGGCAATGTCGGAGAAAAATGACTTATGACGAAAGTCTTCTCGCTTGTAGACATTAGACAAGTGCAGTTCGACAAAAGGAATGTCGACACCCAATAGAGCATCTCTTAGTGCAACGCTGGTGTGGGTGAAAGCAGCAGGATTAAAAATAATAAAGTCTGTTTTGTTCTGGTATGCCTGATGAATCGTCTCAATGAGTTGATATTCGGCATTACTTTGAAAACATTCCAGCTCGTGACCCGCTTTTTCTGCCAGCGTCGCTAGATTTGTATTGATGTCAGCTAATGTTGTCTGGCCATAGTGAGCAGGCTCACGAACCCCTAATAAATTAAGGTTGGGACCATTAAGAACCAATATCTTTGACATGTTAAGTGCTTTGCTCCAACTAAACGCTCATATCATCATTTATCTGGTCACTGATTTCAGAACTAGTCGTTTGTTATTTTTATGATAACGGTATTCAAAAAAGATGTAAAATACTAAAAAAAGGTGCGAACAGCACCGATTGAGCGAAAAATGTAATTATGTTGGACATTTTGCAATAGATAGATGATTTTGTCCAGAAATATTGGATTAATTGTTAAACTTTTACAATTAACAGCAGATACCCGCACAATCTATACAAAATCAGGCAATAAAGATGTTTTCGTAGAAATTCTTTATTAGTTGTTTAGCTTTGGGAACATGCGCCTATAGCAAGGGTTTAATTTGATTAATTAATTTTTGCTTAGAAATTAAGCCGCCGGCTCGATAGCGAATAATGCCGTGCTTATCAATAAGAATGCTGTAAGGCAGGGCTCCACTATGGTTACCGTATTGATAAGAGACCTGCATTGCTGTTTGACCACCAACTAAAATGGGATAGTCAACGCCCAGCTTTTTGACAAATTGTGCAATTCTGTCCTGATCATCAGTACCCACGCCAATAACAATAAAGTCTTTATCCTTATATTGTTTATACACTTCTATGAAATCAGGCATTTCTCTGCGGCAGGGAGGACACCAGGTCGCCCAGAAATTGAGCAGAACGACTTTATTATTCCATTGTGAAAATTGCTGCTGCTGACCGTTTAAGTCAGGCAATGAAAAATCCTGTCGTTTGAGGGAATGAGATTTAGTGATGGTTTCCGGGCCGTCATCTACAGGTTTGTTCTGATAAGCAAAAGCAAACCATAAGAGAGCCGCAGAGATAAGAACGATAATACCGATTTTCATAGTTAATTTTTATTAATAAGATAATGTTGAGAGTTCTGAGATTTTACTTTCCAGCACTTGAAAATGAGTCAACGTGCTGTGCAAAATCATCACCATTTTTATAGCCCACCACCCGGAAGTTACGCTTCTCTGCAGCATGAGAGGCACCTGACTCTGGTGTAAAAAATAAGATGGCCGGAGGTGCTGGGATTTGAAATGATTTTAACAGCTCTTTATCCTTTTCGTCCATAGCCGTCACGTCCGCTTGTAAGACAATAAAGTTTTCCAGAGAAGAAAGGACTTTAGCTGATTTAAAGGTGGTGTTTTCCATACTTTTACAATAAGTACACCAGTCGGCATAAAAATCAAGCATCACTGGCCGATTTTGCTGTTGGGCGGCTGCCAATTTTTGTTTTAAATCAGCAACGGATTTAATCTTTTCAAAGGCAACATGCGGTGCTGCTGCATTAGCGCTTAAGCCTGTTACAGCGTGGCCTTTGAGCGGCTGCATATAATCAGCATTGCCGGAAGAAGCACCAATGATTAATAAACTGGCGTAAAGCATTAATATCAGTCCTAAAGCCTTCCATAGACGAGACCAGCCAGTGGTATTTTCATGAATGGGAGTTAATGCGCCCATGTACACACCGGAAACAAAGATAAGTAATGCCCATAGCCACATAATAACGATTTCGGGTAATACTCTTTCCAGCATCCAGATTGCCACCCCCAGCATGGCAACACCAAAGACGGCCTTGACTGTGTCCATCCAGATTCCTGCTCTGGGCATCAGTTTACCTGCTGAGGTGCCGATGATGACTAATGGGATGCCCATACCCAGACTCATGACAAATAAAGCGGTGCCGCCCAGCAGCGGATCGCCCGTTTGACTAATAAACAGCAGGATGCCCATCAGCGGCGGTGCCATACAGGGACCAACAATCAGTGCTGATAAAACACCCATAATGGCCACACCGATCAAGGTACCGCCTTCTTGTTTATTACTTAATTCAGAGATCTTTGATTGTAGTGATGAAGGTAACTGTAACTCATAAAAGCCGAACATTGAAAAGGCCAGTAAAACAAAAATCAGAGAAAAGCTGCCTAACACCCAGGGGTTCTGGAAAATAATCTGGATATTGTTGCCGGACAGTCCAGCAACCACACCCACTAAAGTATAAACAACAGCCATGGACAGCACGTAGACCACGGACATGACAAAGGCGCTGCTGCTGTTGGCCTTGCTTCCCTGGCCGGCAATAATACCGGAAAGAATGGGGATCATAGGAAATACGCAGGGAGTAAATGCCAGTCCAAGCCCGATTAAGAAAAAGGTCAATAAGGCAAGCAGTGTATTTTCAGAGCTTAACAGACCCGCTAATGCATCCTGCTCTGACTGCACCTGAGGTTTATTACTCTGGACTGTTGAATTGCTTGTTTTTATCTTCTTAGGAGATATCTGAGGGGAAGTGCTATCAGCAATAGTGGCAGATAATTTGGATATATCCAGCTCAATGTTTTTAGTCACCTTAGGATAGCAGATACCCGATTCAGAGCAGCCCTGATAGGTCACTTTTACCGCCAGAGGTTTAGTCTTATCACCAGAACCGGTAATGGGTATGTTAATGCTTAAATCATGATAATAGGCTTCATAATCACCTAAATACTCATCATTTTTTGCTTTCCCTGCCGGCATGTCAGGTTGTTGAATAGTAAAGCCATTGCCTTCTATGAGTTCAAATTTAACTTTATTTTTATAAAGATAATGCTTATCTGCTATAGACCAGATGGCTGAAAGCTGATTATTATTATCCATAGAGAGTGAAAACTTAAAGGCTTCTTCAATATCCAGAAAATCATCCTGAGAGTCAACGTTACTGCCCAGATTAGCCAATGTATTAAGTGGGTTTGACTCAGCTAAGTCAGCAGACTTAGCTTCAATGCTGTTGTTTTTTACTTGATTTTGTAACGGGCTTTTTACTTGAGTGAAGGAAACCGGCTGCTTTAAGGGAGGATAACAAATACCGCCAGAGGCGCAGCCTTGTGATTTTGCTGTTAAAAAGAGTAATTCACCGGCTTCTTTAGCCGATGTGAAAGGGATGCTGGCGGTAAATTCTTTTTTGAATATCTGTATTTTACCAAAATAGGGATCTTCCTTGGTTTCACTGGCTGATAATTCAATCTCACCAAGTGTTAAACTGTCATCATCAGAAGTGAAGGTGACCTTATCGCGATAGACATAATAACCATCAGCAATTTTCCAGGATACAATGACCTGATTACCATCAACAGAGGTGACTACTTTACTGGGTTGTATGGCAAATGCCTGTTCCGGAGGGAGAAAATCTTGTTCTGCCAGTGTATAGCTGGATATTGACAATAGAAATAAAAGTAAGAAAAATCGCTTTAGCATTATTATGACCACTGGTATTGATGTTTGTGTTATTTAATTAAGACCTGAAATAGTGTTCTTTGCTTTCAGGTATTGGTAATACATTACCGACAGATTAAAGATTCAGTTTATACTATTATCTATCCATTTTAGATATTCAGGTAAACCACTAGTGATATCTATAGCGATGATCTCAGGCACTTCATAGGGGTGTAAAGAGGTAATAACCTGTTCTAAAGATGCATATTTTTCTTTCGTTGTTTTTATCACTATCATATTTTCTTTGGCTGATTCGACGTTATCCTGCCAATGGTAGACAGAATAAACAGCGGGCAGCACATTGACGCAGGCGGCCAGTTTTTGAGCGACGATATTTTCCGCAATATTGATGGCGACATCTTCATCTGGGCAGGTACAAAGAACCAATTGATAGACGGGCTGCTCGGTGATATTATTTTTCTTCATTTGAAAAAAGTGATTCCTTACCCCATTAATAAGGATACAATCTGAATAGAATGTTTTTTTCAGAAATATCGATTAATGAGGAATGTAAAAGAGAGTAATTAAATTCCTGAAATTTTAAGTGATGAACAGGGGATTAGCAACTTGTTCAAGCATGACATTACTTTTTAACTATCGAACCTTACAGGTGAGACCTGTATGCAGGTAAAAAATTCAATTTTTGCAGACCTCATCAGACTATACATAAACTACTTGAGACTATAATGCCAATATTACCCTTATTTCTTGTTATTTTTATCGGTGTGCCTTTGATAGAAATCTATTTACTCATTGAAGTCGGTAGTGCTATCGGTGCTCTTCCAACAGTGCTTGCTGTGGTGTTCACAGCAGTGTTAGGCGTGACACTCATTCGTATCCAGGGTTTTTCAACCATACAAAAAGCACAAAAGTCCATGGCTCAGGGCATACCGCCGGCAAAGGAAATGTTTGAAGGGATCATGCTGTTGTTTGCTGCTATTTGTTTGCTGATGCCCGGCTTTTTTACTGATGCTGTGGGTTTTTTATTGCTGCTCCCTCCTTTTAGAACCTTCTTAGCTTCCTTGTTAATTAGTAGTGCTGTTCTGAAATCCCGTTTTTCCCATGCCAATAGAGGCTTTTCCGGTGGTGATTATTTTGAAGGGGAATACGAGGATTTAACTCCTGAACAGCAACATGAACGCAACAAGGAAAGGCTGCAGCACCAGCATATCATTGAAGGCTCAGTAGACAGCTCTGACGATAGCTCTGATGCTGCATCTAAGTAAAAATAGAGTAACAGAGCGATTTTTTCAAAATAAAGGTGTTTTTTATCAGTTTATCCTTGAAAAAAAAAGCCGAGTCCCAAATTAAACAAGCATTAACACAATCCGGGTTAATCTGATTCAGATCAAGCCGGTTTTTTTAACAGTATTGATTAGCACTCTTAAGTTGAGAGTGCTAAAAACATATGATGGAGAACATTTAACGTGAACATTCGCCCATTAGGTGATCGCATAGTTGTGCGTCGTCTTGAAGAAGAAACAAAAACTGCTGGTGGTATTTATATCCCTGATTCTGCAACTGAAAAGCCATCTGAAGGTGAAGTCGTTGCAGTTGGTAAAGGCCGTATTGCTAATAACGGTGACTTGATAGCCATGGAAGTAAAAAGTGGTGATAAAGTGATTTTCGGTAAATATTCCGGAAGTGAAGTTAAAGTTGGTGATGAAACATTGCTGATTATGCGTGAAGAAGACGTATTAGCAGTTGTTGAATAAGTACTTATTCAGTGCTGAAAAAATACACACAACTATCCCATTTTAAAGAAATAAATTATCGAGGTATAAAACATGCCAGCTAAAGACGTAAAATTTGGAGATGACGCACGTCATCTAATGATTGCCGGAGTCAATACTCTGGCTAATGCCGTTAAAGTCACCTTAGGTCCTAAAGGCCGTAACGTTGTTTTAGACAAAGCGTTTGGTGCACCCACCATCACTAAAGATGGTGTTTCAGTTGCAAAAGAAATTGAACTGGAAAATAAATTTGAAAATATGGGCGCACAGATGATGAAAGAAGTGGCATCACAAACTTCTGATATTGCCGGAGACGGAACCACTACTGCAACAGTACTGGCTCAATCCATATTAAATGAAGGCTTAAAAGCCGTTGCTGCCGGCATGAATCCAATGGATTTGAAACGTGGTATCGACAAAGCTGTGGAAGCTGCTGTGGCACGAATTGAAGAAATGGCTAAGCCTTGTGAAGATTCAGCAGCGATTGGCCAGGTGGGTTCAATTTCTGCGAACTCTGATGAAAGTATTGGTAATATTATTGCTGAATCAATGGAAAAAGTCGGTAAAGAAGGCGTGATTACCGTTGAAGAAGGTACTGCACTGCACAATGAACTAGATGTAGTCGAAGGTATGCAGTTTGACCGTGGTTACTTATCACCTTACTTCGTTAACAATCAGGATAGTATGACTTCTGATCTGGATAGCCCATATATCTTGTTACATGACAAGAAAATTACTAATATCCGTGATTTGCTCCCAGTACTGGAAGCCGTAGCAAAATCAGGCAAGCCTTTATTCATTATCGCTGAAGATATTGAAGGCGAAGCGCTGGCCACTTTAGTTGTTAATAATATGCGCGGCGTTGTTAAAGTGACTGCGGTTAAAGCACCTGGTTTTGGCGATCGTCGTAAAGCCATGCTGCAGGATCTCGCTATTCTGACTGGCGCTACTGTGATTTCTGAAGAAGTCGGTTTAAGCCTTGAAGCCGTTACTCTGGATGATCTGGGTACAGCTAAGCGTGTTCAGGTAAGCAAAGAAAACACAACTATCATTGATGGTGCAGGTGAGGAAGCTGATATTCACTCTCGTGTTGAGCAGATCCGTCGTCAACTGGAAGAAACTTCTTCTGATTACGATCGTGAAAAACTTCAGGAGCGTGTTGCTAAACTGGCAGGCGGTGTTGCTGTGATTAAAGTGGGCGCGGCGACTGAAGTTGAAATGAAAGAAAAGAAAGCCCGTGTGGAAGATGCACTTCATGCCACTCGCGCAGCGGTTGAAGAAGGTGTGGTACCCGGCGGCGGTGTTGCTCTGATCCGTGCTTTACAGGCCATTGGCGATGTCAATACCATTAACCATGACCAGAAAGTGGGCGTTGATATTCTAAAACGTGCCATGGAAGAGCCTATGCGTCAGATTGCTATCAATGCCGGTGATGAAGCCTCTGTTGTAGTGAACAATGTAAAAGCTGGCGAAGGTAATTATGGTTACAATGCTGCAACCAGCGTTTATGGTGACATGATTGAAATGGGTATTATGGATCCAGCTAAAGTGACTCGCTCTGCATTACAGCATGCTGCTTCTGTTTCTGGTCTGATGTTGACTACCGAAGCAATGGTTAGTGAAAAGCCTCAAGAAGGTGGTGCTGGTGCTCCTGATATGGGCGGCATGGGCGGTATGGGTGGAATGGGCGGCATGATGTAATTTTACATCGAGTCTTAATTCGTACTCGTAGC
>WTAX01000123.1 GCA_013139395.1 Gammaproteobacteria bacterium
CTTGCCGTGCAGTCTTTACTCGGCACTTTTGGTAAGCAGTGTCATCTGCTCCTTTCTCCCGTTTATAAAACACAGGCTATTGGTTTTGAGGGAGATGATTTTTTTAATTTAGTTGCCAGTTTCCTTACTGATTTGTCACCTTTTGATGTAGAGAAAAAGCTCAAAGAAATTGAACATTTAAATGGTCGTCGCCGTGGTCAGGAAAAGTTTTCTGCACGAACTCTGGATATTGATTTACTGTTATACGATCAGGATATTATTGCTAATAATGGCGTCAGCGTCCCAAGAGATGAAATTGAAAAGTACGCATTTGTACTCTCTCCCCTGGCTGATTTAGCACCTGATTTAATTCATCCTCAAACCAGACAAACGATGTCTGAAATGTGGCTGCAGCTAAGAAAGAAAAATAATGCAGGGGCTCTGGAAAGAATTAATTTTGACTGGTAACGGCATAGGCTCACATACAGCAGCTTAACTTAACACTGTAGGTTAAAGACTTAACAGTGCTTTCGTCTCATTTATTTTTTCATGCGCCTTTTCTAACACTTTAATGCTTAATTTCGGTGTCAATTTACCCAGTGCTAATTTATGAAATGCCGGGGTCTGATCAATAATGGGCACATCTCTTTGCTTAGGCGAACCAATGTAACTATGCAAATGTGCCATATTGATAATATCAATTAAATCCGGTTGCTCCTTACCATTATGCATCCAGTTTTCTGTTTCTTCGGTGACTGTGATAAAGTCTTCAGAAAAATCCCAACGTCTTAAAATTGAGCTGCCTACCTGAGCATGCATTTTATCAATAATTTTATCCAGATGTTTTTCGCTATCCATAATCAGTGGATGATCGATGGCTTTATTCAATATGGCCACATTGCCAATATCATGAATTAAACCAGCCAACATAGCGTGCTCTGCACTAAAGCCCGGCGTCACTTTGGCCAGAACATAACAAATTGCTGCAATCTCAATACTGTGTTCCCAAAGCTTTTTCATACGCTTTTTCAACATTTTATTGGGTGTTTGAAACAATTCTTTTAAAGTAAAGGCTGTCACCAGCTGGGTCGTTACTTTAGTTCCCAGACCAACAACTGCTGTTTTGCAATCCTCTGCCTTTTTATGCCTCTGATACATAGCACTATTTGCGGCTTTAACAATTTTTGCCGCAATGGCAGGATCCGTCATAATAACTCTGGCAATATCATTGGCGTTAGAATTTTCATCGGCAATGATTTCACGAATTCGAGTGGCAATATGAGGTAAGCTGGGTAAAATGAAGTTACCCTGTTGTAATTCCAGGATCAGTTCATAGAGAATACGATCTTCTTCGTGTTCATCATCCAATACGGTTTCATTAAGGCTAAATGAAGAAGTGATTTCTGATTGTTCAATAGCAGTATTAAGAGAATCTTCCTTCAATACTAAAATTTTACAGACTGAACTGGTGCTCACATGGTAACGACTGGGCCTTAATTGCGCCACTGGATTTTTAGCACGTTCCGTGTTTGCATCTATAGTACTAACAGTGCCATCAAAAGCATGAAGTTTAAGAGTGCCTTCAAGCAGAAGATATTTATTCGGTGATTTAGAATCTAACTCAATAATAGTTTTGCCTGAACCCACTTGAACAACCTGAGCATTGACAGCAATATAATCAAGCTGCTTATCTGTAAGAGACTGAAAAGGGGTAAAAAACTTCAGGCTCTCAATATCAATAACTTCTGTTTCCATATCAATTTACTTTTAATATCCTAAATAAAAAAAATTATCAGATTGCTGCCTAAGAATAGCATAGCTTCAGCGAATATACTCGCTCAAAAAGGATGATTTTTCTTATAAACTGTCTTTTTTCAACTATAAGCTTCCATGCTCATTAATATGTTCTATATTAAAAAGAATAAACAGTGATTAAAAGGTCAATGACAAATGAACTTACTGACAGATATTAGACAACCTGCTGTAGCCGGCAGCTTTTACCCTGGCGACGGTAGCGCACTGGATTCAGCAATACAAGGCTATCTGAACGATTGCGCTGTTACAGCAACGGGCAAACAACCATCAGCGCTGATTGTCCCTCATGCCGGGTACATTTATTCTGCACCCATTGCAGCTAGTGCTTATGTGCAATTAATCCCTTTTGCTGAACAAATTACAAGAGTCGTTTTATTAGGTCCTTCACATCATGTACCATTAATTGGTATTGCCAGCAGCTCCCTTAAAGCATTTCATACGCCGCTAGGGACAATCCCTCTGGATAGAGAAACAATAGAACAATTAAATCATCTGCCCTTTGTGCAGACAAATGACGAAGCACATCGTCAGGAACATAGCCTTGAAGTACAACTGCCTTTCCTGCAAAAAATACTACCTGAATTTACTTTAGTCCCTCTGGTTATTGGACAAACTGATGATCAACAAGTGAGTGATTTGATTGAAAGTCTACGGCAGGATCAACATACCTTAGTGTTAATTAGTTCCGATTTAAGTCATTACCTGGACTATGACAGTGCGAAAGCATGTGATTTATCAACTTGCAGAGCAATAGAGGAATTGCAACCTCAGAATATTCATTATGAACAGGCCTGTGGACGTTCAGCCGTCGCAGGCATGCTGCTCAGTGCAAAAAAACATCACTTACACGTTCAAACTCTGGATTTACGTAATTCTGGTGATACAGCTGGAACTAAAGATCGAGTGGTTGGTTACGGCGCATGGGCTTTTTTCTCATAGGCAACAAAATCAGGTATTGACTATGCATTCAAAAAAAGTGTATTCAAAAGAAGTGTACTCAAAAGAGGATCGACAAACACTGCACACGATTGCCCGACAATCCATTCAAACAGGACTGGAACAACAGCACCCATTAGTGATTACACTTGCAGATTATGCTGAGCTGCTGCAGCAAAAACGAGCCACTTTCGTCACCCTTAATATCAACCAGCAATTACGCGGCTGTATCGGTACATTAAGCCCGTATCGAGCGCTGGTTGATGACATTGCTCATAATGCTTATGCCGCAGCATTTTCTGATCCTCGATTTCCAGCACTGAGTCAGGCAGAATTTTCTCAACTTGACTATCATCTATCAATATTAAGTGAAACTAAGCCTATGACATTTAATTCTGAAGCAGATTTATTGGCACAAATCCGCCCGGGCATTGATGGTTTAATACTCTCTGACAATAATCAACAGGGTACATTTCTACCCTCTGTCTGGGAACAATTACCCACAGCACAGGAATTCCTGCAGCATCTTAAACGCAAAGCAGGTTTACCCATGGATTATTGGAGTAACAGCCTGCAAGTCAGCCGTTATACCGTTGAAAGCTTTTAACCATGTCTATTAACCCAGCTCCATCACACCATCCATTTCAACACCAGCATCCTTGGGCAATGATGCCACACCAATAGCAGCTCTGGCAGGATAAGGCTGAGTAAAATAGCGCGCCATCACTTCATTGACCAGTGGAAAATGGCTGAGATCGGTGAGAAAGATATTTAATTTGGCTATATCATTCAAATCACCGCCCGCCGCCTGAGCCACAGCCGTTAGATTATCAAATACGCGAACAATTTGAGCTTCCATATCACCGTCTACCATTTCCATAGTTTCTGGAATCAATGGGATCTGCCCGGATAGATAAACCGTATTAGCCACTTTAACAGCCTGGGAATAAGTGCCGATTGCCTGTGGTGCTTTATCAGTTGCAATAATTTCTCTAGTCATAATTTCTCTTTGGTATAGGTTGTTAAGTTGATATGTTGTTAAGTTGGTATGTTGTTAAGTTGGTATCTTGTTAAGTTGGTATCTTGTAAGCTTATTAACTTATTAACTTATTAACTTATTAACTTAATTAACTTATTAACTTACAAATACAATGAACGTCCGCCATCAACTGCGATAATTTGTCCGGAAATATAGTCAGCATTACTGGCTAAAAATAACACGGTTTTAGCAATGTCTTCAGCTGATCCTTTGCGTTTCAAATAGGTTCTCGACACAATACGCTGTTTGGTTAAATCATCCATCTCTTGAGCTGGCCACATGATGGCACCCGGTGCAACACCATTGACTCGAATTTTGGGGCCCAGTTCAAAGGCTAAGGTTTTGACCAGCATAGCCAGACCTGCTTTGGCCATATTGTATACACTATGCCCTTCCATTGGTCTTTGTGCATGAATATCAACAATGTTAATAATACAGCCCTTTTGTTTTTCAAGATGAGGGGCTGCGGCTTGAGATAAAAAGAACGGGGCTTTCATATTACTGCCGATTAAATCATCCCAGTCATTCTCTGTTACTGTACCCATTGGTGTGGGATAAAAACTTGAGGCATTGTTTATCAGTATATCCAGACGCCCCCATTGCTCAATACTTTTAGTTATAATACCTTTTAGTTTAACGGTTTCCAACAACTCAGCCTGAATAAGAATCACTGAGTTGTTACGTTTATCATTGAGTTCTGTTTGTAATTCGAGTGCGCTTTGTCGAGAGTGGCGGTAATGTAATATCAGATTAGCACCTGCTGCATGCAGCAAACGTGCTGTCATTGCACCCACTCTTTGTGCACCACCGGTGATCAACGCAACTTTATCCGTCAGATCATTTTTTAGCATTTCATCAATTGTTTGCATAAACTCTATTTCCGTTAAGCTTTTTTGTTAATAATATGCTGAGTAGTTACGAATTTTAATCGCTATTCAGAATTAACTTCTTAATTTCATGTGTAGATGTTAGAAGATAAGTCTAGCATAATACAGGCTCTCTGGATAAATACCCATTATCACTTAATATTAATAATTTAAAATCTTTATGCAAAAACAAACAAATCCTGAACAGGCAAAAAATTCCTTCCCTGAGCCATCAGCCGAAGTCAAAGCACATAGTGATCAGTTAAAGCAATTAATACAAGATGCTATCAAAGCACAAGATGGCAAGATCACTTTTGCTGACTATATGAATATGGCTCTCTACGCTCCAGGACTGGGCTATTATAGTGCGGGATTAAAAAAGTTTGGCAAACAGGGCGATTTTATTACTGCACCGGAAATATCCCCGCTATTTTCTCAATGTCTGGCTTTGCAGTGTATTCATATTATGCAGCAAAGCAATCAACAGGTGCTATTGGAAGTCGGTGCGGGTTCGGGGATCATGGCCATTGAGCTGGTTCTTGAGTTAGAAAAACAGGCAAAACTTCCTGAACAATACCTTATTTTAGAATTAAGTGCTGAACTTCGTGATCGCCAGCAGCAAGCGATCAAAGCCCGCTTACCCCATCTATATGAACGTTTTATGTGGCTTGATTGCCTGCCGGAAAAACCCTTTTCGGGTATTGTGATTGCTAATGAATTATTAGATGCCATGCCGGTACATATGCTCAAGCTGGAGCAGGATACAACACGTGAGCGCTATGTTGCTCTTGATGACAATAATAATTTTATCTGGCTGGATGACAGTCCAGAGAATCCACGCTTACAGAAAATAGCGGAAAATATCCGTGCCGTACAGCAGCCTTTGGCACATCTTAATGATAAACCAGACCAGCCTTATATTACTGAGGTGAATCTACAGGCAATTGACTGGATAAAGAGTATTGCTGATATTTTAACGGCCGGTGCGATTTTATTAGTGGATTATGGCTATACGGCACAGGAATATTATCATCCGCAACGTTCAATGGGCACTCTCATGTGTCATTATCAGCGTCATCGCCATGATGATCCTTTTTATCTACCTGGTCTGCAGGACATTACTGCTCATATTGATTTCAGCAGTATCGCCCAGGCCGCCAATGACTGCGGGCTAAAGGTCTGCGGCTTTACCACTCAGGCACATTTTTTAATGGCTGGCGGTCTGGTTGAGTTAACCAAAAATCTGGATCCTGATGATATTATTCATTTTACTGAAGTGGCACGGCAAATAAAAATGCTCACTTTACCAGAAGAAATGGGTGAGTTATTCAAAGTCATTTTACTTGCTAAAGACAAAACGCTATCATTACCCGCATTTAAGTTGCAAAACTTTCAGAACCGTTTGTAAGCGCGTATAACATAGGGAACGACTTACATTGAGCTAATGGCTTAGGAAAAGCATGGATTTAATTCAAATCATTATTTTAGCACTGGTTCAGGGACTTACTGAGTTCTTGCCTATTTCCAGTTCTGCACATTTAATTCTTATTCCACAACTGATTGGCTGGACCGATCAGGGTTTAGCCTTTGATGTTGCCACACATTTTGGCACACTGATAGCTGTCCTGTGGTATTTTCGTCACGATCTGCAGCCATTATTTACAGATTGGAGCAAATCGATTCAATTAAGACAAAATACCGGCGACAGCATGTTAGCCTGGGGCGTTATTTTAGGCACAATTCCCGCCGGAATTATTGGTTTTTTGATTAATGGTTATTCTGATCAACTGCGCAATCCTCTCATCATAGCCTGCACCACTATTATTTTTGGCTTACTCCTTTGGTATGCTGATGCCAGAGTACAAAAAAGCATCGCCAACAAAACAGCACTAAAAACTGAACATCAACTTAATCTGAAAATGGTTTTATTTATTGGTTGCGCACAAGCTATAGCACTAATCCCTGGTACATCCCGTTCTGGAATTACTATCACAGCCGCGTTATTACTGGGTATGAGTCGGACAGCTTCAGCCCGATTTTCTTTTTTATTATCCATCCCGCTGATTTTAGCCGCCAGTTTAATGAAGACTATTGAACTTAACAACTCAGCAAACCATATCCCCTGGCTGGATATTATTTTAGGCGTCGGCCTGTCTGCTATCAGCGCCTATTTCTGTATCCATTATTTTATTAAATTATTAGATAGTGTCGGCATGATGCCTTTTATCATTTATCGCTTATTCCTTGGTATTGTTTTATTTTTAATATTTTTTTAAGAAACAATAACATCCTAGTTGAGCAATTAAACTATGTATTATAGAAATTTATGGCTCACTATCGGGGCATTCTACATTGGCTTTATTCTCGCCGCTTCCTTATTAAAAGCACCCGATATTAATGTAATTATCAACCATACAGATAAAGCAGCTCATTTTCTTACCTATTTTATTCTGGTTGGATGGTTTATACAGTTATATCAAAAATTGAGCAGTCGAATAATCATTTTAATCAGTGCTATTGCTTTGGGAATGTTAATTGAATTTCTTCAAGGTATGACGACTTATCGAAGTTTTGACTTTGCTGATGAAATTGCAAATTCTATTGGTGCGCTTAGTGCTTTTATTTTAGCCAGAACCACTTTTGATTCCCTGTTAGCTACATTTGATCACTGGTTTTATCAACTCAAAAAAACTAATTAGTGTGCATCCATAAATAATTTAACTATTTCAATCTTTATTTTATGATGATTGTATCTCATTTTTTTTACATGCTCTTACTGCGGCGATACGCTTAATTCTCAATTGTTCAGCGATTTCTATTCCTTTAAATCCCTGAGCGACAATTTCAGCCGTATTTACCTGATTAGCTGCCTGAAAAAACTCTCTAAAACGCTGTGATTTCTCATCTGAACTATCTTCATAGCCCGTTCGTCCTTTGGCATCGGCTTCACAGGCCAGAATAAAATGTTCAAACCGTTCAGGGCGGCGAAAAGCATCCAGGCGAGAGAATAAATCGACTATGGTTGAATTTTTTAATTCCTCAATACGATGGTAGTTCAAATGGAACTCAGTCACTAATATAGCCAGAGCACTATACTGCTTTGGTACTTTCAAGCGCTGACACACGGCTTCAACCAGAGGAACACCACGGGACTCATGAGCAATATGTTTAGGCCATTCTTTTTTGGGTGTTATGCCCTTACCCAGATCATGTAATAAAGCAGCAAAGCGAACCACAGGCTCTTTACTCAGTCGCGCCGCCTGCTCCAATACCATCATGGTATGGATTCCGGTATCAATTTCAGGATGCCATTGTTTGTTTTGCGGCACACCAAATAGTCGTTCTATTTCCGGGAAAAGACGTGCTAAGGCGCCACATTGTCTGAGCACCTGAAAAAATATCCAGGGGTTATCATCGGCCAATGCTTTTTCAACTTCCTGCCAGACACGTTCAGCCACCAGAGCATCCACTTCATCATGTTCTACCAGGC
>WTAX01000115.1 GCA_013139395.1 Gammaproteobacteria bacterium
TATTTTACTTATAAATAGTCTTTAATTAAGATTTCTGCTATCTGAATACTATTTAAAGCAGCACCTTTACGCACGTTGTCAGCAACAACCCACATATCTAATCCACGTGGATGGGAAATATCTTCACGAATACGACTGACATAAACCGGATCACTACCTGCACCCTCAGTGACAGCTGTTGCATAACCACCGTCGATACGATCATCCATAATTTTGATACCATTAAAAGCGCGCATTAATTCAGTTGCTTTTTCAGCAGTGATTTTTTCTTTTGTTTCAATATGAAGTGCTTCAGAATGGCCATAAAATACTGGAACTCTGACTGCTGTAGGATTAACCAGTATTGAATCGTCTTCAAAAATCTTGTTTGTTTCCCAAACCATCTTCATTTCTTCTTTGGTATAGCCATTATCCTTGAAGACATCAATCTGAGGTAATACATTAAAAGCAATTTGTTTAGGGTAAACTTCTACTTTAACTTCTTTTGTATTAAGGATATTAGCAGTTTGTGTTGCCAGTTCTTCAATGGCATTTTTTCCTGTACCTGATACGGCCTGATAGGTACACACATTGATGCGCTCAATACCCACGGCATCATAAATTGGTTTAAGCGCAACCAGCATTTGAATCGTTGAACAATTTGGGTTAGCAATAATACCGCGTTTCTTGTAACCGGCAATGGCATGAGGATTCACTTCAGGTACAATCAGCGGCACATCATCGTCATAACGGAAATGAGCTGTATTATCAATAACAACACAACCTGCTGCAGCTGCTTTAGGGGCATACTCTTCTGAAATACTGCCGCCAGCAGAAAACAACCCAATTTGTGCCTTTGAAAAATCAAATTCGCTCAGATCCTGAACGGTATAATATTTTCCTTTAAACTGAATTCTACTACCAGCAGAACGGGCACTGGCCAAAGGATAAAGATTTCTTACTGGAAAATCCCGTTCTTCAAGAATGGCCATCATGGTTTCACCAACAGCACCTGTAGCACCTACTACTGCAACATCATATTCTTTAGTCATTTGTTTTGTCCTGCTTTGTCAATTGTATAATTTACTTAGTCATTATTAATAAAATTAAGCTTTTAAGGCTGCAACTACTGCGTCACCCATGGCTTCAGTACCCACTTTAATATCGCCATCGGTATAGATATCTGCTGTTCTCAGATTTTGATTAAGTACTGTTTCTACTGCTTTTTCAACGTTTACTGCCAACTCTTCTGAGCCCAGTGAATAGCGTAACATCATGGCAACGGATAAAATGGTTGCTAAAGGATTGGCCATATCCTGTCCGGCGATATCTGGCGCCGAACCATGTATTGGCTCATACATCCCTTTTTGATTCTTATCCATTGATGCTGAAGGCAGCATACCGATTGAACCGGTCAACATAGCGGCACAATCGGATAAAATATCACCAAACATATTGGTCGTAACCATCACATCAAATTGTTTGGGTGCTCTGACAAGCTGCATCGCAGCATTATCGACATACATGTGGCTCAGCTCTACTTCCGGGTATTCTTTACCCACACGAATCATCACTTCACGCCATAATTCGGTGCATTCCAGGACATTGGCTTTATCAACAGAGCATAATCGTTTATCACGTTTCATGGCTGTTTCAAAAGCCACATGAGCGATGCGTTCTATCTCAGACTCTTTATAGATAAGTGTGTTAAACCCTTGTTTTTCATTGTTATCAAGCGTTCTTATTCCTCTAGGCTGACCAAAGTAAATACCCCCGGTTAACTCTCGAACAATCATGATATCTAAACCTGAAACGACATCTTCTTTTAAGGTAGACGCATGTGCAAGCTGTGGATATAAAATGGCAGGACGCAAATTGGCAAACAGTTCCAGTTCAGAACGTAAACCCAGCAGCCCTTTTTCAGGACGTACCGCAATATCTAATGATTCCCACTTATAACCGCCCACAGCACCCAATAATACGGCATCTGATTCTTTTGCCAGCTTTAGTGTTGCTTCAGGTAAAGGAGAGCCGGTTTCATCATAGGCAGAACCACCCACTAAACCGTGTTCCATTACAACATCCAGATCAAAATCCTGATTTAAGCAGTCCAGAACCTTAACGGCCTGAGCTACAATTTCGATGCCAATGCCGTCACCCGGTAATACCGCAATTTTTTTACTCATAATATTATCTCAAAAATTTAATGTTAGTTTAAAAAGAAAGCCCTGTTCTTATAAAAAGAAAGTTAAAAAAGCCAGGGAGTGATCTCTTTTTGTTTATTTTCATAGGCACTGATATCATCAGAGTGCTCAAGCGTTAAAGCAATTTCATCCAGTCCTTCAAGCAGACAATGACGACGAAACTGATCCAGTTCAAAACTTATCTCAATCTTTTCACTCAGGCTATCATCAGACAGGATTTTTTGCTGCTCCAAATCAACGGTCAATTGAGCGCCTTCTGTGGATTCTACCGCCTGAAATAATTGGTCAACGATGGATTCAGCTAATATTATCGGTAATATGCCATTTTTAAAACAATTATTATAGAAAATATCAGCAAAACTTGGGGCAATAATCACTCGAATACCAAAGTCTTCTAATGCCCAGGGTGCATGTTCACGTGAAGATCCACAGCCAAAGTTATCTCTGGCCAATAAAATCTGAGCGCCGGCATAACGTGCTTTATTAAGTACAAAGTCGGGATTAACAGCACGCCGGGAATTATCCATACCCGGCTCACCATGATCCAGATAGCGCCATTCATCAAATAAGTTAGGGCCAAAGCCGCTGCGTTTAATTGACTTTAAAAATTGCTTGGGAATTATCGCATCAGTATCAACGTTCACCCGATCCAAAGGCACTGTAATTGCAGTAATTTTAGTAAATTTTTCCATTTATAGGCTCCTTTAAATGTTCGTTATAGTTCATCAATACGAATAAAATGTCCGGCAATTGCCGCCGCCGCCGCCATAGCAGGACTGACAAGATGCGTACGACCACCCTGCCCCTGACGACCTTCAAAATTTCGATTTGAAGTTGATGCACAGCGTTCTTGTGGTTCAAGGCGATCAGCATTCATAGCCAGACACATAGAGCAGCCCGGTTCACGCCACTCAAAACCAGCCTGTGTTAAAATTTTATCCAGACCTTCTTCTTCAGCTTGCTGTTTTATCAAACCAGAACCCGGTACAACCAGAGCCTGTTTAATGGAATCAGCTACTTTTTTACCTTTAGCCACTTCAGCAGCAGCACGAATATCTTCTATTCGTGAATTGGTACAGGAGCCAATAAATACCACATCAACTGGTACTTCATTAATTGGCTTGCCAGCTGTTAGCCCCATGTATTCCAGGGCAGCTCTCATGCCTTCTTGCTTGATGCTATCAGATTCCTCAGCAGGATCAGGTATCGTATCATCAATAGAGATGGTCATTTCCGGTGATGTTCCCCAGGTCACCTGAGGCTTAATGTCACTTGCGTCCATTGTTACGGTTTTATCAAAGTGAGCATCGGTGTCAGTGTGAAAATCACTCCAGTAATTAACCGCTTGCTGCCATTGCTCACCCTTAGGTGAATAAGGTCTGTCTTTAACATATTCCATAGTCGTGTCATCCACTGCAACCATACCAGCCCGTGCACCCGCTTCAATGGCCATATTTGATAAGGTCATACGACCTTCCATGGAAAAAGAACGGATAGCCTCACCGGCAAATTCAATCGCATATCCCGTACCACCTGCAGTACCAATTTTGCCGATAATAGCCAAAATAACATCTTTTGCAGTGACGCCGGGATTAAGTTGTCCATTAA
>WTAX01000060.1 GCA_013139395.1 Gammaproteobacteria bacterium
ACTTATATTTGTATGTTGCCGGGTGCTATTGCTTATACCTATCTGGGCTATATTGGACGTGAGGCTGCAACCGGTGGTGAAAGCCTGATCCAAAAAACCATGCTGGCTTTAGCTCTGCTGGCAATTGTTGCCTTTTTACCTCGCTTTATCAGTCAATTTCGTCATGCTTCTAAAAAGAACATGATGGCTATTGCTGATTTAAAACAACGCATGGATGAGAGTGATGATATTTTATTGCTGGATGTGCGTACCGATGAAGATTATGTCGGTGAACAAGGACATATTGCCGGTTCAGTTTTAATACCGGTTGAGCAACTGGAACAACGAATAGCTGAGTTGATTGAAACGTTAGGTAATGACTTTGATAAAACCATTGTCACCATTTGTCGAACTGATCGCAAATCCAGTAAAGCCTCACAAATTTTATCAAACAATGGATTTACTAATGTTCATATTGCCAGAATGGGTATGACCGACTGGATAAAAAATGCTTATCCAACGGCTTAATACCATTGATTAAGTCACTAAATAAGAGGAATGAACAATGAATATTTTAATTATTCTTAATGATCCGCCTTATGGTACTGAGCGTAGTTATAACGGCCTGAGAATGGCTAAGGCACTCAGCAATAATGAGACACATGTAACGGTGTTTTTAATGGCAGATGCGATTGTCTGTGCCAAGCATGGACAGAATGTTCCACAAGGTTTTTATAATCTGGAATTAATGCTCAATTCAGTAAAACGCAAAGGGGATGTTCTGCTGTGCGGTACCTGTATGGATGCTCGGGGATTTACAGAAAAGGATGTCATTGAAGGCGCACAGCGCAGTACCATGAAAGAATTAGCACAGCGTACTTTAGCGGCAGACAAGGTATTGGTCTTTTAAGCACAGGGTAAAATGATGAGCACAGACTCTTCAAAAGAAAAAATAATGAGCCAACCTGTTCTCTATAAGCCCATTCTCCATTCGCCCAGAGAGATGACCGGCACTCAACAGGATCTAATGCCTGGCCAATACGGTTTAGCCGTGCAATTATTAAGTTTGGCGGCATTTACTCTGGCCTTTGTGGGCTGGCTCAATGAGACCTGGTTGTTCTGGTTTGATAACCCCATCTGGCTGAATCGCTATACTGAATACGGTATTATTCTGGGCTTTGGAATCTGGCGTATCGTTGCGGAGAAAAACCGTTATACTCGTAAACGACTGATGATTTTAGTCTTTATAGTGACTGTCTTCTGGTGGATGGTTCCCTGGCTTTATCCTGTCTCTGAACCTTACGTGGGATTTCTCTGGGCACAACCGGTATTTCCATCACTTCATGTACCTGGCACCATTACTTTCTTTTTAATTCTGGCCACTGTCTTTTTATTTGGTCGACGGGTGATTTGCGGCTTTGGCTGCCCCTGTGTCGGTATTCGTGAAACCGTTGGTTTTCCATTTCGAAAGAAAACCCTGCGTTCACAATGGACCTGGCGTTTGCGTCATTCAAAGTGGCTGTTTTTTAGTTATTATGTCGGCATTATGGTGGTGACACAATTCCCACCTAACTCCTGGACAGTGAGTTTTGTGGGGGGATTTTATTTAATTGTTGCCTTTACCTATTTTAGTACTTTCTTTCTTGCACCGCTGGTGGGTAATCGATTTTATTGTCGTTATCTTTGTCCCTATGGTGCCACTTTTGGTTTATTGAATCATGCTGGTTTTTACGGCATTAAAATGGATAAAGAAAAGTGTAATGATTGTCAGCGTTGTGAGCAGGTCTGTGATATGGGGATCCCTGTCTGGCAGCAAGGCAAAAAATCTGGTCGCATTACGGCACTGGAAGATTGTATGGGCTGTGCACGTTGTGTGGTTTCCTGCCCTAACGATGCCCTTGAAATCCAAGATGTTCGAAACTTGTTTAAAAAAGCCATGGTGCAAAATGGTTCTTACCTTTTAAATAAAGGAATAGGTAAAGCTAAGACAAATGGCTCCAAAAAAATAGTCAAACGTCAGGAAACAGAGTTTCGAAAACCTGAAGAACGAGTGAATGACTGGGCAGAAATCTCAGTACCCAATCAATGGAAAACCATTCAACAACAAGCCAGTCGTTGTCTGGATTGCGGGCATCCAGGTTGTATCAATGCCTGTCCTTTAAGTAATAAAATTCCACAATGGCTGGAAGAAGTGGCAGCAGGAAATATCCCTAAAGCTGCTGAAATTGCTCATTCAACCAGTAATCTGCCAGAAATCTGCGGCACTTTATGTCCTCAACACCGATTATGTGAAGGTTCCTGTACCAAAGCCAGAGATCTGGATGGCCCGGTAACGATTGGTGCCATTGAACGTTATCTTGTCAATGAAGCTTTGACAAAAAAACAATTTAGAAACTTAGCTAAAAAGAAAAAAGTGACTCAGCAAGCCAATAAAATTAATAAGCAAGTCGCTATTATTGGGAGTGGTCCCGCGGGATTAGCCTGTGCTGATGAACTGAACAAGGCAGGTTATCAGGTGACCATTTTTGACCGAAATTCTGTCGTAGGCGGATTACTTGCAACGGGTGTTCCTTCATTTAAACTGGATAAAAGTTACTTACAGCGCCGTCATCAATTACTGCAACAACAGGGAATTACATTTAAACTTAATTTTGATGTAAACGGTCAAACAATTAAGAGCTTACTTGCTCAATATGATGCACTCTTTTTAGGCACAGGTGCACAAGCCTCACGCCATCTCAAAATTTCTGGTCAGATATTAAAAGGTGTCAGCAATGCCATCGATTATCTCGCTCAGGTAAATCTTTCTTATGAAACAAAGAGTCAGGAAATAAAGAATCAACAAACTGATCTGCTTATCAATAAAGAAGTGATTGTCCTGGGCGGTGGTGATAGTGCCATGGATTGTGCGCGTTCAGCAATACGCCAGCAGGCCAAAAAAGTAACTATTGTCTATCGAGGAAAAGCACAAGCCATGCGGGCATCACCAAAAGAGTTATACGCCGCTAAAGAAGAAGGCGTTAACTTTTTATTTGAATTATCGCCTCATACAATTCTTGGTGAAAGCTCAGTGACGGCTGTTGTATTTAATCATTCAGATTCAACACATCGGGTAATTAATTGTGACCAGCTTATTCTGGCTATTGGTCAGGTTAACAGTTTACCTGACTGGCTCTTATCATTGAATATTAAAACGGATTCTAAAGATAGAATAATGGTTAACAGCAGCGGCCGAACTTCACACCCTCTTATTTACGCAGGCGGTGATAATACCAATGGTCCTGATCTGGTTGTCACTGCAGTGGCAGCAGGTCGAAAAGCTGCTCAAGGGATCATGAACGACTTTAAGCCTATAAATCAATTGATAAAGGCCGTTAAAAATAAACGAAGTAATGATACAACGGTGCGATTATGAGTAAGTTATATCCTCTTTTAAACAGCTTCATTTTAGTACGTTCAGTTTTAATCTGCCTGGTTTTACAACAAAAAGTCTGGGCTCACCATACAAAAGACCATTTGATGCTGCAAGCTGATCCGCAACAGGTCATTGCCGGAACACAGCAGGGCATGGTATTTTCCTGGAGTTGGATGGTCTGGTTTTTAGTCTTCTTCCTTATTGTTATTGGCATAATACGGCAATGGAAAAAATGAACCCTGCTAAGTTTTTCAAAGAGCACTTTGTTAAAGACAGGTGGCCGGCCTATGTCTGGTTTCCCTTTATTGTTGCCTGTATCAGTATACCCGCGGGTTTTTATTATGTGAACTGGAGCCAGGAAGGTATTGGTGCAGGCTTATACTCTCACCAATGGGCACCTGATGATGTATTTGCTTATTGGTCTCCCAATGACTTCTACCAGTCTGTTGATACCGTCAAAGGTAAATTTACGGGGCAGCAATGTATTCAGTGTCATGAAGCACTGACACCCGGTATTGTTAAAGACTGGGAAAACAGTTTACATTCCAATCCAGGCAATAATTCAGGAAAGAAGCAGGCGATTGTCTATTGTACGGAATGTCATGGTAATGATCATGAAGAGCTCCATTTACCAACCCCGGATATTTGTGCAAATTGCCATAAACAGCAGCATGATCAATTTATGGATGAAAAACGCTTTGGTTTTCCATCCCATGCTTTGGCAATGGAGCGTGCTTTAGATGCCAGCCATTTTGTTGATAAGCCTAAAGCTGAAGTAACCCCATGCGTACAATGTCATTCCGTGGCAACAAAATGTGATTCCTGCCATAGCCGACATGAATTTTCTGCTGCAGAAGCCCGACGACCGGAAGCCTGTATTACCTGCCATAGTGGTCCACCCCATCCTGATGATGAAAGTTATTTTGCTTCTGCTCATGGAAAAATTTATCTGCAGGAAGGTGATGATTGGGACTGGTCAAAACCATTAACTAAAGGCAATTATAAAGCACCCACTTGTGCCTATTGTCATATGGATAATGGACAACATCAGGTGGCTAATAAATCCATCTGGAAATTTGGCATTAAACAGATTAACCCGCAAACTTCCGGCAATGAAATTAAACGGGACCAATGGGTTGAACGCTGCAGTGAATGCCATGAATCTGACTGGTCAAGACAACAACTTAAAGCACTTGATCTGGAAAGAAAACAGGCCTGGGACAAACTGAATAAAGCTGAGCGTCTGCTTAGGATGTTACGCTCAGATAATTTATTATTTCCCCCTGCCGGTAAACGTCCATCTTATCCTAATAGTACCATGGACCGGTTTTTCCCAAGAGAGCGAATTGGTTTTTTTGATGGTCAGGCATCGGCTTTTTACAATGTTTCAGCTATTGAACGTAACTACTTTGAAATGTGGTACTTTGATAACCTGTCAGCCTATAAAGGAGCGGCTCATGGTGATTTTTCACGGGTTAAAAAAAGCCATCAGGCACTTGATGATGATTTAATTGAATTAAATCATCAGGCTGAAAAAATACGACAATTAAGTACTCAGGAAAAAAATGCCGGCATTCATCCAGAAGCGGATGCTTTTTGGAATAGTGGTGAATATACCGATTACAATCGGGAGAATAATTGATGAAACTATTACCTGGAGCTTTGATAGTATTTTTTTATAGTAGTTTGATCTCATTGACACAGGCTGATCCCCTAATACAGGCTGAAGCTCCTGACCTTAACTTTCACCTTAATGAGGTCTACAGCAATAGTGAGTGTCTTTCATGCCATAAAAAAATCAACCCTGATTTAGTTAAAGCCTGGCAAAATAGTAGTCATAGTGAAAGATCAGGTGAAAGGATTGTTAATAAAACTTCTCTGCATAAAAAGACTTCTGAAAAAACAAATACAGCTTGTATTCAATGTCACGGGACATCTCATAACGATGCTCTTATAAAATCACGTTCTGATTCTACATGCATTAACTGTCATGGCGGTAATACGTCACCTGTTGTACACAGTTACAGCACATCAAAACATGGCGCTATAATGAAAATGACGAAAAAAAAGGTTGATTGGAATAAGCCATTAAAATCAGCCAACTATCGTGTACCGGGCTGTGCCTATTGTCATATGTATAATACTCAACATAATACAAAAGAGACGATTCGTGAAATTGATAATTTCTCTACTTATCCCACAAAAAGAAATACTGAAGAGTTACGAAGGAAAACATTGAGTGTTTGCTCAAATTGTCATGCGCCCAGTTATATTCGACGTTTATTTGAAAACGGTGAAAGAATGCTGATGATTGCTGGAAAAAAAATAAATGAAGCTCAAATCCTGGTGGATAAAGTCGTGAACAATCAAATTGAACACCCCAAAAAACAGTCCTTAGACAATGGTGTATCAACTCATATAGAAGCGATAAAAAAACAGTTTCATAAAATGCAAACACACTATAAAAATGTCTATCTTGGTGTTGCACATCAATCACCTGATTATCAATGGTGGCATGGACAACCTGCTTTAGATGGTGATTTATTAAAAATAA
>WTAX01000547.1 GCA_013139395.1 Gammaproteobacteria bacterium
AATAACGTATAATGTCTCGAATGGCACCTTCACTAATACTTAATTCAGCGTCTTTTAAACCATTATTTTTTAACTGTTTAGGGATCAAATAACGAGAAACAATATTCAGTTTTTCTTCTTCAGTGTAGCCAGCAAGACGTATAACTTCCATTCTATCAAGTAATGGCCCCGGGATATTCATACTGTTAGAGGTCGCTATAAACATAACTTCTGATAGATCGTAATCCACTTCCATATAATGATCACTAAAGGTATTATTCTGCTCCGGATCTAATACTTCCAACAATGCTGACGAGGGGTCACCTCGCATATCCATTGCCATTTTATCAATTTCATCCAGTAAGAAAAATGGATTTTTTACTTCCACTTTAGACATATTTTGGATAATTTTACCCGGCATTGAACCAATATAAGTGCGTCGATGTCCTCGAATTTCAGCTTCATCTCGCACTCCACCCAGAGACATACGAGTAAACTTACGATTCGTTGCTCTGGCAATGGACTGCCCTAAGGAGGTTTTACCAACACCTGGAGGACCAACAAGACACAGAATAGGTCCTTTAAGTTTTTTCATTCGTTGTTGAACAGCAAGATATTCTAAAATGCGTTCTTTTACTTTCTCAAGTCCATAATGGTCTTCATCAAGAATAGCCGCGGCTTTTGTCAAATCAAGACGTACTTTTGAACGTTTCTTCCACGGAACATTAGTCAGCCATTCTAAATAGTTTCTTACAACAGATGCTTCTGCGGACATTGGCGACATCATTTTTAATTTGTTCAGCTCCGCCATGCCTTTTTTCCTGGCTTCTGCGGAAAGTCCAGTATTTTTTATCTTGTTCTCAAGCTCTTCCAACTCATTTGGTACATCATCAATATCATTCAATTCTTTTTGAATGGCTTTCATTTGCTCATTGAGATAGTATTCCCGTTGGCTTTTCTCCATTTGTTGCTTGACACGTCCGCGAATACGTTTTTCTACTTGCAGTATGTCAATCTCAGATTCCATTTGTACCAATAAATGTTCTAAACGCTCACGAACATCTGAAATTTCTAAAATAACCTGTTTTTCTTCAATCTTCAGCGGCATGTGTGCAGCAATGGTATCTGCCAGACGACTGGGATCTTCAATACTGGAAAGAGATGATAAAATTTCAGGCGGCACTTTATCATTCATTTTTACATATTGATCAAACTGATTCATTACGGTGCGGGTTAAAACATCAGCTTCTCTATCTTCAATCTTTTTATTTTCAAAAAATGAAATTTGAGCAGTATAGTATTCTTCAGATGTAAATAAATTTTTAATTTCAGCACGCTCATCGCCTTCAACAAGTACTTTCACAGTACCATCAGGTAGTTTTAGCAGTCTGAGAATTGATGCGATTGTTCCAACTGAATTAAGATCTTCAGGTTTTGGATCATCTTCAGAGGCATTTTTTTGAGCAATTAAAAGAATTTTTTTATCTTCTTCCATTGCTGCTTCAAGCGCATTAATTGATTTTTCACGACCCACATAAAGTGGTATCACCATGTGTGGGTAGACAACAACATCTCTTAAAGGTAAAACTGGATAGATTTGTGTTGTATCAGTGATTTTAGAAGTATTGTTTTCATTCTCCATTAAGGAGCCCTCTTAATATATTACTTAACTTAAACAAATATATGGGTGTTCAGGGCAAGAAATCAAGTCTATATCACTTTATTTAAGCAATCAAACACAAAAAAAGGGGCCTAAGGCCCCTTTTTTTTATTTAATGAAATATCACTCACCAGAAGCTTTTTTATCTTCATTAGCATAAATAAGCATTGGTTCTGATAAACCATTAATGACTGATTCATCAACAACAACCGATTCTACATCATCTATTGAAGGTAATTCATACATAGTATCCAGCAGGCTTTGCTCTAAAATAGAACGCAATCCACGTGCTCCTGTCTTTCTTTTCATCGCTTTTTTGGCTATAGCTCTCAGGGCTTCCTCACGCAAATCTAATTCAGCACCTTCCATTTCAATTAACTTGCTATATTGTTTTGCCAAAGCATTTTTTGGTTCTGTCAGGATTCTAACTAATGCATCTTCATCTAATTCTTTCAATGTAGCAATAACGGGTAAACGCCCGACAAATTCAGGTATTAAACCATAACGAGTTAAGTCCTGTGGTTCAATCCCATCAAGTAAATCACCAAAGCTCTTAGTATCATCCTTACTGCTCACTTCTGCCCCGAAACCAATGCCGCTCTTTTCAGAACGGTCACGGATAATAGTATCTAATCCTGAGAATGCCCCGCCACAGATGAAGAGAATATTAGCAGTATTAACCTGTAAAAACTCTTGTTGTGGATGTTTACGTCCACCCTGAGGCGGTACAGAGGCAACAGTACCTTCAATAAGCTTTAATAACGCTTGCTGGACACCTTCGCCGGAAACGTCACGAGTGATTGACGGATTGTCTGATTTACGAGAAATCTTATCAATTTCATCAATGTAAACTATACCTGTCTGGGCTTTCTCTACATCATAGTCACATTTCCGCAATAATTTTTGAATAATATTCTCGACATCTTCACCAACATAACCGGCTTCAGTCAAAGTAGTTGCATCAGCAATGGTAAAAGGCACATCTAACATTCTTGCCAGAGTTTCAGCAAGCAGAGTCTTACCACAGCCTGTCGGGCCAATCAGAAGAATATTACTTTTAGATAATTCAACATCATCTTTTTTATGACCGCTTTCAAGGCGCTTGTAATGATTATAGACAGCAACAGCCAGGATCTTTTTAGCAGTAGCCTGACCAATGACATATTCATCTAATTTTTTATTGATTTCACGTGGAGTAGGTAATTTGCTGCCAGGAACAGAGCCACCCTGCTCTTGTATTTCTTCACGAATGATATCATTGCACAGCTCAACACATTCATCACAGATAAATACTGAAGGGCCTGCTATTAATTTTCTGACTTCATGCTGGCTTTTACCGCAAAAAGAACAGTACAACAGCTTGCCATTTTCATCTTTATTTTGAGTATCATCACTCATAAAACGAACCTCATATCAGGGTAATATTGCCCTTATTTATACATTAGTATCAGTTAAAAGTAATTTTAACTTTGCAACCGTGCTCTAACAGAATTTATTATCTACAATATATAAGCCTAATTCATTAATAAATCAACAGTTATTCGCAGATCATTGTTTAAATAAATAATAACTTATCATTTATTTAGCTTGAAGATTCATCTGTTGTAGTCTTTTCACGCATTGTAATCACCTGATCTATTAAACCATAATCAACTGCCTGTTCAGCGCTCAAAAAGTTATCTCTATCAGTATCTTGTTTGATAACATCAATATCCTGACCGGTATGTTCAGCCATGATCTGATTAAGCTTTTCTTTCAAGGTAAGGATTTCTTTAGCATGAATTTCTATATCAGATGCCTGCCCCTGAAAACCGCCCATAGGCTGGTGAATCATCATTCGCGAGTTGGGTAAACAATAACGTTTATTTTTAGCGCCACCCGTCAATAGTAATGCACCCATGCTGGCTGCCTGACCAATACACATGGTACTGACGTCAGGTTTAATAAACTGCATTGTGTCGTAAATTGACATGCCGGCAGTCACTGAACCACCAGGTGAATTGATATACAGGTGAATATCTTTGTCTGGATTTTCAGATTCAAGAAATAATAATTGTGCGACAATTAAGTTGGCCATATTATCTTCTACCGGGCCCACTAAAAAAATTACCCGCTCTTTTAATAATCGTGAATAGATATCATATGAGCGTTCCCCTCTTGATGTCTGTTCGACAACCATTGGCACCAGTCCAAGGGCATCAGCTTGTACAGAACCGCTAGTGATTTCTTTATTTATCATTAAGTTACAACCCTCTCTTAAAGTTCTTTCTAATTCTTAGAAAGTTTAGTGTCTCTATTTTATAAGAATTCTAATCCAAAAATAAAGGTAACTATTCAATGTGTATTCCTAAATAACGCTTGTTAAGCCCATGGTCACTTATTTTTCTCACTTTGACTTCTTGTTACGAGAGTCGCTGCGCTCAAACAATCAAAGTCAGAAAAATAAGCAACCACAGGCTTTTTGTAAATAATACGCTGAATAGTTACAAATAAAGTAGGGTTAGAAATAATAGCAACTCTACTTAATCATGGTAATTTACATGAAGTGAATTAAACTTCTTCTTCAGTTTTTGGATTCATAAATTCAGTAAAGGTAAAATCTTTATCTGTTACTGCAGCTTGTTCACATGCCCAATCAATAATTTTTTCTTCTAAAACAAAGGACTCAATTTCAGCTAGTTTTTCTTTATGAGATTGATAATAATCCATCACTTCCTGCGGGTTCTCATAAGTGGCTGCCATCTCAACAATCTTTGCCATAACAGCTTCTTTTGGTGCAGTAATATCATTTACTTTAACTAATTCCGCAAGAAGCATACCGAGAGAAACTCGCTTTGTTGCCTGCTCTTCAAATAAGCTGGTTTGTAATTGAGCATCGCCCTGAGTTTGCATCTGGTATTGAGATTGCATTTGCTCAGCCATATTTTTAGCTTCTTCATCAACCAGTGCTTTAGGTACGATGATTTCATTGATATCAAGGATAGCATCCATAACCTGATTCTTTAGCTTCGCAGCAACAGCTTTATCCAACTCAATCTGCATATTCTTTTTAACTTCTTCACGGAAGGCATCATTACCGCCTTCAGAAATGCCAAATTTTACATAAAATTCATCGTTTAGTTCTGGAAGCGTAGCTTCTTTAACCGCGGAAACAGTAATGGCGAACTGTACATCTTTGCCTGCTACATCTTTGTAGTGATATTCTTCAGGGAATTTAAGATCAAGAGTCAGGCTATCACCTGCTTTTGCACCGATAACACCATCTTCAAAACCTTCAATCATTTGTCCCTGACCTAAAGTCACAGGCACCTGCTTGCCTTCATTTCCTTTAAACTCTTCACCATCAATAGTCCCGACAAAATCAACAACAACCTGATCTTCTTTTTGGGCGCCGCGCTCAACATCAGTAAATGTCTGGTTTTGTTTACGAATATTTTCAATAGTTGAATCAATATCGCTGTCACCAATGGCTACGATCGCTTTTTCAAAGTTCTGACCTTGTAAAGATGTCGGCGTGATTTCCGGATACACTTCAAAGAGTGCTTTATAGGAAATATTATCTTTATCGTCATTCTCAACCATATTAATAGTCGGCTGACCGGCAGGCTTGAGTTTTTCCTGATTAACGGCTTCAAAATAGCTTTGTTGTAACTTTTCATTTAAAACTTCTGCTTCTACAGCACCGCTATAACGCTTCTTAATGACAGTCATAGGGATTTTACCTGGACGAAAGCCATTAATTTTTGCAGTTTTTGTTAAAGATTGTAGACGAGTATTTACCTCACCATTTATATCTGATGTTGGAAATTGAACCGTCATTTCTCTTTCAAGACCTTCTTTTGTTTCTACAGAAACTTGCATTTTTTATCCTCGTTACAATCAAATTAATTTTAAAAACTCATTACCTGTAAAAATTATAAACTAAGATTCGCAGGTAAGATTCACAGGTAATGAGTTCTACATAAACATGGCTATGCTTTATATATAGCTTAGCAGGTCATTATACAAGATATTAGCATTAATAATTAATACTTTTTAACAAAGAAATAAAGAAAATGTGTATTTTTTTAAGCTTGAGAGACAGAAACAGAGAAAAAGTGATTTTTGTAAGGTAAATAGTTTAGAAAACTGATATGAAATAAAGGGGAAGTTTAAAGCAAGGAGATGAACAGCTCAATAAGATAAATGGTGCGGATGGAGAGACTCGAACTCTCACGACTTGCGCCACTGGTACCTAAAACCAGCGTGTATACCAATTTCACCACATCCGCGAAATATTTATTTTATTGTTACTACTTTTTGCTGTTAACTTTTTACAGTTAACTCTTAATTTTTAAGAGAATGGGGTGAACGAAGGGGTTTGAACCCTCGACCGCAGGAGTCACAATCCTGAGCTCTACCAGCTGAGCTACGCTCACCACAATATTCTATAAAACAGTTCGTAATGAACGATTAAATAGATGTAAAACTGGATTATTTACAAACCCGACAAGGCAAATTTGGTGCGCCCGGCAGGACTCGAACCTGCTACCCTCGGCTTAGAAGGCCGATGCTCTATCCAGATGAGCTACGGGCGCAGAAACTATTACTGAGTCACTTACTATATAAATTAGTCAGTGATAACTCATATAGTAAGTGGCTCAGTAATATAATTGGTCGGGGTAGAGAGATTCGAACTCCCGACATCTTGCTCCCAAAGCAAGCGCGCTACCAGACTGCGCTATACCCCGATTAATGTTTAGATATATCTGTTATGTGACACCAATTATAGAATTAAAGTTGTTTTTTATTTCTATAGCTGGAAACAGCGTCTAAGCATCAAGTGGTGCGTATATTAATGAGTTTATTTAACCAATGCAAGTATTTTTTTCATATTTTTAAAATGAATATTAATTCACCTATTTATTACAATAAATTTCCTATAAGCATCTTTTTTTGAGTAAAATACATTTTATTGAAAATTAGTGTAACTATTCAGCATATTCCTAAAAAACGCTTGTTAAGCCCATGGTTACAAATTAGTTTAAATTAGCATAATCCTTCATCAATGTGGAAAATAGTATTGTATGAGTGCACAAATAATAGACGGAAAAAAAATCGCGAATGATATTAAGGACCAACTCAAACTTCGTGTTGAGAAACGTTTACAACAAGGATTACGCATTCCCGGCCTTGCAGTAATCAAGGTAGGAAACGATCCTGCTTCTGAAGTTTATGTGCGTAATAAACGTCAGTCTTGTGAAAAAGTAGGCATTAATTCAGTTGCTCATGATCTGCCTGCAGAAACAAGCCAGGAAACCCTGTTATCACTTATTGATGAATTAAATAATGATACAGCCATTGATGGTATTCTGGTGCAATTGCCTGTACCTGAGCATATTAACTCTGAAACCATTATTGAAAGAATCCACCCTGATAAAGACGTCGATGGTTTCCACCCTTATAATATTGGTCGTCTGGCACTACGTATTCCTGTTTTACGTCCCTGTACTCCCCGCGGCATCATGACTTTATTAAATCAAATAATGGATACGATTGGTCAGAGTATAAAGGGTATGAATGTCTGTATTGTCGGTGCATCCAATATTGTTGGCCGCCCCATGGGTTTAGAGCTTTTGTTGGCGGGTTGTACCGTCACCACTTGTCACCGTTTTACTAAAAATCTTGCCGATCATGTCAGTAATGCTGATATTTTAGTTGTTGCTGTCGGCAAACCCGGTATTGTTAATAGTGAATGGATTAAAACCGGGGCTATTGTTATCGACGTTGGCATCAATCGCCTGGAGACTGGTCAGTTAGTAGGAGATGTTGACTTTGATACAGCAAAAGAAAAAGCGGCTTATATTACTCCTGTACCCGGAGGCGTAGGACCAATGACCGTTGCTACTTTATTACAAAATACTGTTGATGCGGCTGATGAGTTACACTCATAAGACAGATTGGTAACCTAGGCGGATACCGTTAGACGTATACCAATAGTCCAGACAAAGGCTATACCGCTCAGGAAAAAGCCAAGCATACCAGCTCTGGAATACCATCGGTACTTATTAGCGATGGTTTCCTGAGACTCCACAGTGATGATAAAGGGACGGCGACTATCAACCGGCTTTGAAACAGTATGTATTTCGGGTTGAACCAGACGCTCTGTAAAACTGCTTTCTACTTCCTGATCAGCCATACTCATAACCTTTTGCCACTCCTGTATATCAATTTCACCATCACCATTTTCATCAAAACGTGCCAGTAAAAACTCAGGCCTGGTTTTCCATTTTGCTATCAAATCTCTGACTTCTCCTGCTTTATCCAGTTTTTCCCTGCGCCCGCCAATAGTTTTAAAGCGTCCAAGCACATAGAGATCAGCACCAACATTGATACGTTTTTCAGTATATTTATAATTATTATTAGCAAAAAATCGACTGGATGAAGTCGACAATGCCATTATGGCATCTGCTGAGCTTGCATTGGACAGGTTAAATTCCTGTGAGCCATACCAGGTTTTTGAAAATGAGGGGGTAATTGTTGCTTCTTCCGGGTCCACTACACAAGTGCCGGTTTCATCTATTAATAAAAATAAATTATCGCTGACACCTGAATCGACTTTTTCCCAATGAGATTTTGAAAGGCCATGGCTATTATCATGACCAATATCGTATTCTTTGACTTTGCGCTCAACACTATAACTATACCAGAGACATTGCATATTACTTAAAGGAGAGACTATAGGCATTCCCTTCATTAAACGCCCTACTCCTTCAAGCTCTACAAATCCCTGATGTGCTGAACGAATTTTTGAGGTCGCCGTATCATCTATGATTCGAGAGCGATGAAAATAGCGGAAAATAGCATACAAACAGGCAAGACAGATTAGAGCCAGCACCACGAGAAAAATAATAATACCAATATTATCAGCGGAAATAATTTGTTGTCGCAGAGACTCTATCATTTATAATCTCATCAATTAGTAATTATAAATCAAGTCGTTATCAACTAAATAGAGATTTCATATCAACATCTTTCTTTTCTTCTTCATCAAACTCAAGAAGTGACTGCTCTTTAAAATTAAAGAATCGAGCGACAATTAAATCCGGAAACTGTTCAATACGGATATTATTGATATTAACGCTGTCGTTATAATATTCACGGCGATCAGCAATAGCATCTTCAAGCCCGGTAATACGTTTTTGCAGATGTTGAAAATTTTCATTTGCCTTAAGTTCAGGATAGGCTTCTGAGACAGCAAACAAACTACCCAGGCCAAGTCTTAACTGTCCTTCAGCCATACCAAGCGCACCGATATCTCCACTTTCTCTGGCCTGAGCGACACCAGAACGAGCAGCAATGATCTTCTCTAAAGCAGAGCCTTCATATTGCATATATTGTTTACAGACTTCCACTAATTTAGGTAACTCATCGTGTCTTTGTTTAAGCAGAATATCAATATTTGACCAGGCCTGAGATACATTGTGCTTAATTCTGACCAGATTGTTATAAATCGTCATAAAATAAAAAGCAGCAACAACAATGACGCCTAAAAAAATAAATGTCCCTACATCCATAG
>WTAX01000431.1 GCA_013139395.1 Gammaproteobacteria bacterium
TAGATACATTTAATACCAGAGTCTTTCTGGTTAATAATGGCATCAATGGCGACTGCAGTCTTACCTGTCTGGCGGTCACCGATAATCAATTCACGCTGACCACGACCAATCGGCACCATAGCATCAATTGATTTCAAACCGGTCTGAACTGGCTGATCTACTGATTGACGAGAAATTACACCCGGTGCAATTTTCTCAATGGGTGATGTCTGTTCTGTCTCAATTGGACCTTTACCATCAATCGGATTACCCAGTGAGTCAACAACACGACCCAACATAGCATCCCCTACGGGTACTTCCAGAATACGACCGGTACATTTTACCTTGTCACCTTCAGAGATATGCTTGTA
This sequence comes from Gammaproteobacteria bacterium, assembly GCA_013139395.1. Classification (GTDB taxonomy): domain Bacteria; phylum Pseudomonadota; class Gammaproteobacteria; order GRL18; family GRL18; genus GRL18. Next base: position 351 of record WTAX01000431.1, read on the forward strand.
ATCTCCTAAGATAACTGCACCAACTGAATCACGTTCCAGGTTTAATGCCATACCATAAATGTTTCCTGGGAATTCAATCATTTCCCCTGACATTACGTCACTTAAACCGTGAATTAATGCAATACCATCTGATAGACTAACAACAGTACCTTCGGTATTTGCTTCGGTTTTAGCATCAAAATTTTCAATGCGACTTTTTATTAAATCGCTGATTTCTGATGGATTTAACTGCATTTTTTAATCCTCTATGTCCCGACTCGCTAGCTAAGCAGTGAGTGGGTAATTTTTTCCAGTTGTGATTTCACTGAACCGTCAATCACCACATCACCTGCACGAATGATAACTCCACCTAACAATGTCTTGTCGGTTTGAGTTGTAATCGTCACTTCACGACCGAATTTCTTTTTCAACGCTGCGGCAATGCTTTTCTTTTGTGTCGCATTGACGGCATAGGCTGAAATAACCTGAGCTTCTATGTTGCCTTCTTCTTCAGCACGCATGGCTTCAAAGCTGTCAGCTATAGTAGGAATCACTTCTAAACGGCCGTTTTCTGCCGCTATTTTAATGAAGTTTTGTCCTTGCTCATCCAGTTGTTCCTTGCAAATATCAATGATAAGTGAAGTAACCTGCTCATCTGCAACATCTGGATTGTTGATAAACTCGACCATGGACTCATTCGCTGTCACTTCTTTGAGAAGAGCCAGTGTGTCAGACCATGCTTTAAGGGTGTTATTGGCTTGTGCCAGATTGAAGATTGCCTGGGCATAAGGTCTTGCTAATGTGCTTAATTCTGCCATTATGAATTCCCTGTCTTATAAATCACTGTCTTATAAGTCATAGTTGCCCTACGACATCTTTTAACAAATCGCCATGTGCTTTGGCATCGATCTCTTTCTTAATGATCTTGCCTGCTGCTGCAATAGTGATATCAACCACCTGTGCACGCAATGATTCTTTTGCACGATGGACCTCTTGTTCAATCTCAGCATTTGCTGCTACGATTAAACGTTCACCTTCAGCCTTTGCGTCATCCTTAGCGTCTTCTATTATTTCTGCACCGCGCTTTTGCGCCTGAGCAAGGATTTCAGCCGCCTGCTCTTTTGCTTCTTTAATATGTTGAGTCGCTTTATGTTGCGCCAGCTCCTGCTCATGTTTACCACGCTCAGCTGCTGCAAGACCATCGGCAATACGCTTTTTACGATCGTCCATCATCTGGGTCATTGGAGTCCAGAGATATTTACCTATGAACCAGACTAATATCGCGAACGTTATCATCTGGCCTATAAGAGTTGCGGTAATGCTCATCGCCTAATTCCTATATTCATTTTTGTTAAAATTCTATATTTAGCTTCTCATTGAAAATTGATATCATTCAACGCTAAGCTAATAATCAGCCTGTTATGAACCGTAAGGGTTCTTAGCTGATAAACAGCCTTGAGCCTTTCAACAGCTTGAGCTGATTAAAAGCCCCGAGCCAATAAAATAAAAAGCCCTGAGCTGAATAAAATAGTTAACCGCCAACAGAGGCTTTGACTGCTGCTGCAAATGGGTTTGCAAATACGAACCACATTGCCATACCTAAAACGATCATTGGGAATGCTTCCATCAGACCACCAGTGAACAGCATTTGACCCATTAATTGCGGACGCATTTCAGGCTGACGAGCAATACCTTCCAGGAACTTGGAACAAATAAGTCCCCACCCTAAAGCTGAACCCAGACCTGCCGCAGCAAGAATAATACCGACAGCGATTGCTGTGTATCCATATACTAAAGCCATTGCTTCCATTAGTTTCTCCTAATATTTACTATTTTTAAAAAGTGATAAGTTTGAAATTCGTTTTTTAATGTTCGTCGATTTCCTGATGCGCCATACCCAGGTATACGATGGTTAATAACATAAAGATAAATGCCTGCAGGGAAATGACCAGAATATGGAATATAGCCCATACGGTCCCCAAAGCAATCTGTGGAAGTAATCCATACAGGGATGCACCACCTAAAAGCGCAATCAGCATAAAGATCAATTCACCGGCAAACATATTACCGAATAAACGTAGACCAAGACTGATTGGTTTGGCAACTTCTTCAATGGTCGTCATAATAATATTGACCGGAATTAAATATTTACCAAATGGGTGAAACAGGAACATTTTAAGATAGCCCATAGGGCCCTTAATTTTAATGTTGTAATAAATAATGAGGGCAAAGACAGAAAGTGCCAGTGCAAATGTAGTACTTAAATCAGTTGTCGGTACAACTTTCATGTAATGAATACCAACTAACTGGCCTAATTGAGGCAATAGGTCAACCGGCAGCAGATCCATGGCATTCATGAGAAAAACCCACATAAAGATGGTCAAAGCCAGCGGCCCAATCAACGGGTTGCTTCCGGGGAAAATATCTCTGATCTGTTGTTGAACAAATTCAACAATGGCTTCTAAAACATTTTGGCCGCCTGATGGGGTATCAGCTGTCATCTTTTTACCCATGGTATAGGCAATGTACATCAGAACGCCTGCTAATAACCAGCTGTAAAACAATGTATCCAGATTTAAAACCCAGAAACCACCGTCACCGATACTGTTATTTTGCAAGTGATGCTGAATATACTCAACGGATGTTGGTCCGCTTGCTTCACTAGCAGTTGAGCTACTCACTTCACATCTCCACGATTTTTAAATAATTCTTTTTTCAAAAAGCAGTGCTCCTATTTTTTTACAGGAACATGACTGGTATCTACTTTATTGGCAATAAAACTCAACTGGGTCACAGCAAAACTGATCAGAATTGCTAACGGGTCTAATTTTAGGTAACCCATCCCTAACGCCATTAAAACCAGTGTTAAAATAAATTTTTGTATCGCACCAATATATATTTCTATATATCCCTGCTGCCTCTCTGTGGAAGCAACTTCACCAGCACGGCCAATGCGCCATGCCATAAGCAATGTGCCTGACAGCGTAATGCTGCCCCCATAAAGGGCGGCAAACAGACCATCACTATTTTGCAGAACAAGATAACTAAGAGCAATGATGAGAGTTAAAATAACTTGTACAATTAACAGTCGACGTACTACCCTGCGCATGACGACTAGTGCAAAACTCATTTAGATAATTATCCGTTTTCTTTCTTTTAATACTTTCTTTTAATATAAGTGCCATTTGCACTTAATTTTTAAAGCGTAAATTATAATGATTATCTTATGCTAGATCAATGAAAATTACGATATTCTAATATTTATCCCAAAATAGATAGTCAGATTCACTATAAACTGCTCTGTATGACTAGAAAAACTTACTCTGTATATATTACCATGCTATTTTACAAAGACAGGCTAGAGTATGGAAATGACAACAACTCTACCTGATATGAGCTATTATTCCTTCCAATTCATCGACATTATTATAATGAATAACCATTTTACCCTTGCCTTTATTACCATGCTGAAAAAGGACTTTTGCACCCAGCTTCTCACTCAAACTCTGTTGTAAATTAACAATATTAGGATCAACCTTCTTTTCCGTTTTTACTTTAGGATTGAGTATTTTTTTGATCAGTCGTTCTGTTTCACGAACTGATAGTCCCTGACTGACAATTTGTCGTGCTGTATGACTTTGTTCTTCTCCCTTTAATGCCAGTAATGCACGCGCATGACCCATTTCCAGATCACCATTTTCCAGCAAACTGCGTGTACTTATTTCTAAATCTAAAAGACGTAATAAATTCGACACCGCAGCACGAGATCGACCCACAGCATCGGCTGCAAGCTGATGGGTCATATTAAATTCATCAATCAGGCGTCTTAATGCACCGGCCTCTTCAATGGGATTGAGTTCTTCACGCTGAATATTCTCAATTAATGCCATGGCAATAGCAGCTTGATCGGGCACATCACGGATCACAGCAGGGATATCAGCCAGGCCTGCCATTTGTGCTGCACGCCAACGGCGTTCACCAGCAATAATTTCATATTTTTGTTCGTCATTTGCAGCGGCATCACCAACAGGACGAATGATAATGGGCTGCACAACACCCTGTGCTTTTATAGAATTCGCTAATTCTTCCAGTGCTTCGGGATGCATATCAATCCGTGGCTGGTATACACCTGGCTGAATCAATTCTAGCGGCATATTATGCAGTTCACCATCTGATTTTTGTTTGACAGCACGTTCTTTTTTAGCACCGCCACTCAATAAGGCATCTAAGCCACGACCCAAACCACGTTTTTTACCTGCCACTATTTAGTTCCTT
>WTAX01000163.1 GCA_013139395.1 Gammaproteobacteria bacterium
CGTGATGCCTGGGCTCTTTTAGAAAGTGACAGCTGCTGGCTGTATCCGGTTAAAAAAACAGGTGCTGATAGTTATGCACTGGATATTGTTAAACGTGCAGGACTGAGTGTGCCGGATGATGCTTTGGCATTAGCTTTTCCCATGACTCATGATATTTCGATTTTATCAAAATATTGGGTAGAAGCTGCTCATACGGTGCTTGAAATATTACATTCAGGACGTGATGCGGTATTTTTAGTTGAAGGTGACGCATCAACCTATTCCACTTTTGGTCATTTAGCACGTACCGTTAATGCCATAGATGAGAGTGTTGAAACAAAGGTGATTGCTGGCGTGACCTCATTTTCTGCGGCAGCTTCCTGTGTCAATAAGCCCTTAACTGAAGCGGATGATACGATGGCGATTATCCCGGCAGGTTATGGCGTTAATGTTGTTGAAAAATTACTGGTTGATTTCGACACCCTTGTTTTAATGAAAGTTAAACCCATTATTGAAGACTTGTTAGATTTAATCGAAGCAAAAAAATTATTAGAGCATAGTTATTTTATTGAACGTGCCGGTACACCGGATGAACGAATTGTGACCGATGTATTGCAGTTGCGTGACACTCGACCGCATTATTTATCACTGCTGGTGATTCATAATCCACATCGTGAACATGGTGAAATTATTCGCGGTTGCGGCAAGAAGAAAAAAGTGTGTAATGAATAATTCAACTCAAGAGACTCAAACCGATTCGCGTGAACAAAAAATTGCTATGGTGGCAATTACCTTACACGGTACTGATCTGTTAAAAAAACTGGCAAAGGATTTTGCCCAGGCTGATATCTTTATACCTGAAAAATTCAGCTCTCTGGCAGATGCTTATCCTGACAGCAATAAACCAAAAATAATTGATGTGCCGATTAAAAGCCTGATGGCCACTTTGTTTGCACAATATGATCAGCTGGTGTTTGTTTTTTCCATTGGTGCGGCAGTGCGTTTAATGGCACCTTTTTTAAAATCAAAGCGTGAAGATCCTGGTGTCGTTGTTATTGATGATTGCGGAAAATTTGTTGTTCCGGTTTTATCCGGTCATATCGGTGGTGCCAATGCCTTTGCCAGTGATATTTCACAATCACTAGGTGCTGTTACTGTATTTACTACGGCTTCAGAGTCACGTCAGACTTTACCTGTTGATATCTTAGGTCGTGAATTAGGCTGGGTGGTTGAAGCGCCGCATAGCAATCAGGTTAAAGTAGCTGCTCATGTAGTGAATGATGAACCTATCGCTTTTATTCAGGAAGCCGGTAGTAAAAACTGGTGGCCGCAGGGAAAAAAACTGCCGGATAATATTCACCTGTTTGAACATTTTTCTGATTGTGACTTATCATCCTTTAGCGCTGTATTGTGGGTGACGCATAAGGACGTACCTGAAACGTTATGGACAACATTGGCCGAACGTTTAATCGTCTACAGACCACCAGTTGCAGGCACAGTAAATGACTGAGCAGATGATAAAAGTGGTGCTGGGTATCGGCTGTGATCGTGATACACCTATAGAGAGTATTGAAACAGCGGTTTTTCAAGCGTTGCAAGAAGTACAACTGTCTATTGATAACGTCCGCTCTCTGGCAAGTATTGATAAAAAATCAGATGAACTGGGCTTGCTGAGCTTTGCAGAAAAATATTATTGGGAAATTGATTTTTATACAGCGGAACAGTTATCACAAGTTGAAGTGCCTAATCCTTCAGAAGTGGTGAGAAAATATGTCGGGACGCCAGCCGTTGCTGAGGCTGCCGCACTATTATCGGCGCACACTAAAATGCAGGATCTTCTTGTCGAGAAATATAAATACCGAGGTGCGGATAACCGTAATGCCACGGTTTCCATTGCCCGAGATAGAAGTCAGTAGGGTGGGCAGAGTCCGTCAGTCTGTCTCTGCGGTAGCTACTCAGCGTGTAGTTAACAAAAAGCCTGTGGTTGCTTATTTTTCTGACTTTGATTGTTTGAGCGTAGCGAGTTTTCAAAGTCAGAAAAATAAGTGACCATAGGCTTATCAAGCGTTATTTAGAATTACACGCTGTGTAGTTACTCTATGTGATGTAATTATTCGATGTAATTATGCAATGCAATAATGGTGGGCACTGCCCACCCTACAATATTTAAGAGAATGAAATAAAGATAATACCTATGAATGAAAGCAATAAAGAAGAATCTGTACAAAAGAGTGCAGGAAAAATCTATCTGGTCGGTTTTGGACCGGGCAGTCGTGAGCATATGACACAGAGGGCATTAGATGCCATTAGTGAGTCAGATGTAGTGATTGGCTACAGCACTTATATTCAACTGGTTAAAGACCTGTTAGAGGGCAAGCAGATTGTGCGTAAAGGCATGACTGAAGAAATTGACCGCTGTATTGAAGCCTATGAACAGGCGAAACAGGGTAAAACAGTTGCCCTGGTTTCTTCAGGAGATATTGGAATTTACGGTATGGCAGGCCCGACCTATGAAGTCTTGCTGCAATCCGGCTGGACACCGCAGAGTGATATCTCTGTTGAAGTGGTTCCCGGTACCACCGCATTATCAGCCTGTGCGACTTTAGTGGGTGCGCCGCTGACGCATGATTTTTGTTCAATTTCATTATCGGACTTATTAACGCCCTGGCCAACTATTGCCAGAAGGCTTGAGTCAGCAGCTAAAGCTGATTTTGTACTGGCTTTGTATAATCCCAAGAGTGGCCGACGCACCGGACAGATTGTTGAAGCACAGAAAATTATATTACGTTATCGTGATGCGAAAACCCCTGTTGCTATTGTCAAATCAGCCTATCGCAGAAAACAAAGAATTGAACACACGACCTTAGATAAAATGTCAGAATGTGATATTGGTATGTTATCAACGGTATTAATTGGTAATTCAACCACTTTTGTACAAGATGGTTTAATGATCACGCCCAGAGGTTATGCCAATAAATATCAAAATATCACAGGTGATCTGCATGAAGGTGAGAAGGCCGGTCATTCTTTGAATATGGGCTTATTATCATGGCATGAATGTATACTTGAGTATGCGAAAAAACATCCGGAAATGTCTTTTCCTGAACTGGCGACTTATTTTATTACCACAGAAGCACAGATTTATTCGGCCTGGCAAATGAGTGCAGAGCCTATTAATAATAAGTCGGTGATGCAGGCAGCTGATACTAATGGCGTTGAATTAGCCATCGAACATATTATGAAAACCAATAATTTTACTCTGATTGTTTATAATCATGGTGTAGAACTTAGGGTAAATGTGCAAAAAAGTGATATTATGGTCAATAAAGGTGTGATTAGGATCAAAAATGAGCAAATGACCATGAATATTGAGCGCCATACTATTGAACAAATCTGGTTAGTAGAAGATCAAAGCAAGCAATTTGTCTTTACTGACTTTGAAGGAAGAACTCTGTTTTCTGTACTGACTTAAT
>WTAX01000027.1 GCA_013139395.1 Gammaproteobacteria bacterium
ACTTCTTCACCTGACGCATCCAATTGGTTAATGGCATCACCAACCACCAGAATAAATTCTGCATCGGGCTTATCACTCACGGCTTCAAGAATTGCATCTTCAAAGTAAGATACATTAGCAAAATAGAGTGAACCGTCAAAACGAATAGCAATAATTTGATCACTGGTATCCAGATCATTCACTTTCACATCACGCAATGTGCCATCTTTATAACGCCCAAGAATGGCCACACGAGGACTCATAGTACGGTATAAATACAGAAGAATGGCCAGACCAGCACCAACCATAATACCTTTATCAAGATGCGGAGCAAAAGCTAATGTTGCAATAAAAGTCACAATCGAGGCAATACCATCATGGCGGGAAGCATGCCAGGCATGTTTAACGGACTTAAAGTTAATCAGACCAAATACAGCTGTCATAATAACGGCAGCCAGTACTGCTTTTGGCAAATGATACAGTAATGGTGTTAAGAACAATAAAGTAATTAAAACGATAATTCCGGTATAAACAGATGACATACCAGTAAGAGCACCAGCATTTATGTTGACTGCCGAACGTGAAAAAGAACCACTGGTTGGATAAGAAGAACTCATAGCACCAACCATATTACCCAGTCCCTGCCCTATTAACTCCTGACTTGGATCGATACGTTCTTTGGTTTTAGCTGCCATCGCTTTGGCAATGGAAATGGCTTCCATAAAGCCAATAAGAGAAATAATAATAGCACTGGAAACAAGAGTGCCAAAAACATCCATATTAAAGGCAGGCATAGACAATGAAGGTAAACCTTCAGGAATTGTACCGACTACTGCGCCACCCATTTTTTCAAAATCAATGGCCCAGCTAATAATTGTTGTCCCGGCAACAGCAATAAGAACCCCCGGTAATTTTGGCCATTTTTTCTTGGCAAACATAATACCGAAGACAGACACTGCGCCGAATATCAACGTAACAAAATGCGTATCACCCAAATTTTGTACAACACCCCAGATATCACCTAGAAAAAATTCACTACTTGGTTTTTCAACTCCAAAGATTTTATTAACCTGAGATAGTGCGATAACCATGGCGGCAGCATTTGTAAAACCTACAATCACCGGGTGAGATAAGAAATTGACAATCACTCCCAGCTTGAAAACACCCAGCATAAACTGAAATGCACCCACCATAAAAGCCAGCATAATAGCTAAAGGGACAAATGCTTCTGTCCATGCTTCTGTGCCGACCTCAAATCCCATAGAAGCCACAATAGGGGTAATGGCCGAAGCGGTCAACAATGAAACAACAGCAACGGGACCTGTGCCTAACTGGCTTGAAGACCCCCATAAGGCAGCAACCATAACCGGTAAGAAAGCAGCATACAAACCATAATATGCCGGCAGTCCTGCCAGAGAAGCATAGGCCATGGATTGAGGAATCAATACTAATGCCACAGTGATACCTGCAATCACATCAGCTTTAACAGTATTCCCATCCATTGGGAACCACCTTAAAAAAGGTAAAAATCGTCTGATTGAATTCATTATTTTTACTTACCCGGAGAATTTAGGCAGAGTTGATACTTATTTCTTACTCTACTTTATCCTGCATTAAATTTTGGAAGATGAATATTTTTTACAAGCAAGAAGCACATTAACCTGCCACCCTAAACTCGTTAGAATTCAGTAAAATACGACAGTGCATTCACGATATTCAGGTACTTGTCAGAAGTATAAATAAAGCTATTAATACACAGAAGACGCATTTCAGGTCTGAAATGGTTCAAGCAAGAGCTCGATATTCTCGGAAAAATTAGATGCGGTATTTTATGATAATTCTATTACAAAATCAATGAATTTTAGAATACAATCAGTTACTTATTTATGACTATTCAGCGTATATTTTTTAATTACCACTGTTAAGCCTCTGGTCACTTATGTTTCTAACTTTGAAAAATAAGTGACCACCGACTTTTTAAACAAGATACTTATTCCTTTGTTTTTTTGCTTCTGACTGCCAGCACATCACAAGGTGCATGATGTAAAATTGCATTAGCGGTAGAGCCCAGCAGCAATGCAAAACCACTGCGTCCATGTGAACCACAGACAATGAGATCAGTCTTTTTTTCTTCAGCAAGACGTAGTATTTCAGTTTTTGGGACGCCTGAAATAACAGAACTTTCAACACAAACAGTCTTAGGAATAGACATTGTTTTTATCAGCTGCGCCATCTTTTCCTCGCCAGACTTTATCAAAAGTGTCTCATTTTCAGATAAATCTTCCATTGAAGGATAAAACATTGGATCATAAGACATCCCCACTTGATACATGAATTCAACAACATGGATTAAAACAATATTCACTTTATCCCCTTTAACAATGTCTAAAGTCTTACGACAAAGCCTTTGAGAATCATCACTTAAATCTACTGCAACTAATATTTGTTTATAGGTACTCATCATATTACACCTCAAAAAAGGAACTTTTCATTAATACATTATAATTTAGTTTTAAATCAGTTGTATTTCAAGCTGTTATAAGATAACTGTTCAACATATATTTCTTAATGGCCACTGTTAAGTTAAAATGCCGAGCGAGAACAATTAATTAAATCAAAACATATAAAACAGCTTTTAGGGCGCTCAATGCAAGTTCATTTTATTGATACTAACGAAAAACTGATAGCTATTTGCCAACACTTTGCTCAAAGTGACTTTTTGGCATTAGATACAGAATTTGTCAGACAAACCACTTATTATCCGATATTGGCTTTATTACAACTATGTGATGGTCAGCAAATTGCCATTATTGATCCATTAGCGATTAAGGATTTAAGCCCTTTAATGACTGTTTTATATAATAAAGATATCACCAAAGTCCTGCATTCAGCACGCCAGGATATGGAAATTTTTTATTATTTAAACCAGTCTGTTCCTGAGTCACTTTTTGATACTCAGGTATGTGCAGCATTATTAGGATTTGGTGAACAGATTGGCTATGCACCTCTGGTCAAGCAACTATTAAATGTAGATTTAGACAAGTCTCAAACACGCACCGACTGGCTCAAACGACCGCTAAGCCAGAGACAAATTGATTATGCCGCAGATGATGTTCGTTATCTAGCAAAAATTTATCCATTACAACAGAAAAATCTACAGGATTTAGGGCGTTCAAACTGGCTGGAAAAAGATTTTCAATTTTTATCGGACACAACAACATACACACCCTCACCAGATACAATCTGGCGTAAGGTAAAGGGTGTGAATAAACTGAAAAAGCAAAAGTTAGCTATTTTGAAGAAGTTAGCCGCTTTTCGTGAAGAGCTTGCTCTTCAGCAAAACCGCCCAAGACGCAGGGTAATTGCTGATGACGTACTAATAGATTTATCAATTAACCCGGCTGCTAACCTGAGTGAGCTGCAGGAACATCAGGGACTAAGCTACAAATTTCTTGAATATAATGGTGCCGCAATCCTGTCTCTTATTCAACAGGGTCTTGATACAGCAGATAAAAACTGTCCAACACTACCTGTTTATAAAAAATTATCACAAAATGAACAGGCCCTGGCTGATTGCCTGATGGCCATTGTGCATCTTTCTGCCAATAACAATCGCATCAGCCCCCAGTGCTTATGCTCTCGCAAAGAACTCGATGCACTGATCAAGGGACAACGGGAACTCAGCGTATTATCCGGCTGGAGAAATGAGTTAATCGGCAAACATCTACTCAAATTTCTCACTGGAGAGGCGCAACTCAGTTATACCTCAGGACAACTGGTCTTTAAAGAATAATAGTACCCTGTTTAGTCCCGGAATATATCCAACCATACCGACAAGTGAAAGTAGTTATGAGAATTTTTTATGAGAAGCATTTATGACAACAATGAGTAGTATCCATCAATTTTTTTCTGACATTGGTTGTCATTTTCAATGCTATAATACGGGTCGTCTCATTCATGCTGTCGATAAGCAAACATTTATTGACTTTGAAGAAAATAATATCGCATGGCAGTCACCTTTTCTGCAGCAAGCCTGGTTAGCCATTGTTTTTTGGCAAGAGAAGCCGCAGACTGCACAAACTCAGATAGAGTCATCAACGAGTCAAACAGAGTCATCAACTAGCAAAACAGAGTCATCAACTGGTCAAACAGAGTCTTCAACCAGCCAAACAGAGTCATCAACTATTCAAACAGAGCCATCAACTAATATAACAAAGTCATCCACAAATAATCATTATGTCTGGTTCCTGAAACTTCCCCTGGACGAACAGGCTAAATTAAATCTGGCCGCCAGAGATGACTTTTTACGCCGTTTATTTGACGCATTAGGAAGCTATCTGGATAATGTTCAACGAAATAAATATCAAACCACAGCAGCTAAACTC
>WTAX01000396.1 GCA_013139395.1 Gammaproteobacteria bacterium
ACAGATAAAACAGGATATCAAAAAAACAGTATTTAGTTTTAAGGTCGTGTTTTTATCAATTCGTTATAAATCTTAAATATATTTAAATAAATACTGGAGAGTATAAGATGAAAAAATTAATTATTGCTGCTGCAATTGCAACTGCTGCTGTTTCTATGTCTGCTAATGCATTTTGGGATGATGGTAACAGCAATACTAACTGGAACGGTAACGGTTATAACAATATGAACAATAATGCCTCTGGTAATGGCTACGGTAATGGCTGGGGCGATGGTTCTGGTGATATGGATGCAGATGGTGACTTTGAAGTTACTATCAAAGGTCGCGGACGTGGTCGTGGCAAAGGTAATACCCGTGGTTCTGCTTATGGAAGTGGTCGAGGTAATGGTTATAACAACTGGGATAACCGTATGAACACATATGGTGATCAGCGTTATGACAATAATAACCGTGGCTACGGTGGTTATGGCTATGCTCCATATGGTTATGGTCGTCAAGCACCGGTAGCTCCTCGAGTAGCTCCAGCACCATTAGCTCCAAACCCACAAGCAAAAGCTCAGTTTGAAGCTCATCAGAAACGTATGCAAGAAATGCAAAAGCAGCAGCAAGCTCAAATGAATGCAGCTCGTAAAGCATACGATGAAAGAATGAAGGAATGGTCTGCCCAAGCTCCAGCACCAGTTGCACCGGCTCCAGCTACTAAATAATCAATTTAGTAGTCACGCAATCTTTCCGGGGTGGTGAAATGCCGCCCCGTCTATCCCTCTAGATTCACGGGGCAGATAATTAAGCAGGAGTAAAAACAGCTATACTTATTGCAAATGCAAATGTTACCGTAAGACCTAATAAAATTTCTTTTACATACATGATAATTTTCCCACCCTTTAAAAAAATAATGTTTATACCAGCTATTATTAGTTTATGTACATTTCTCGCCAGTGCGGACGCATTATCTAGCAGCATCATTTGAGGGTATGTAGTCCAACTCCTAAATAATGTAGGGATTGTCTGGCAAAATCTTACTTGAATTGCCAAATGTTGCTCCGGTGCGTGTCTTAAGCAATAATTACCAAGGGTACGAATTGAAATCGTACCCTTTTTATCCAGATTTATTATTGTCGCTGAGTTGTTCTAAATCGTGCCTCAATGGCTTGAATGTTCTTAATTCGAATAAGTGAATCATAATACTCTTTTCGCTCAATTTTCTCTAAGTGTACAAGGTTCTCACCCACTGATTTCACAATTCCAATCAGAACTTTACCACCATCAAGTGTGAGTGTGACTCTCTTGTCCGTCAATGCTATCAGGTTATCCATCATAGAAGCATTGATTGTAAATTTCATACCTTCAACTGGAATAGTTTTTGAGCCAGCAATAGAGTTTGATGAAATGACCAAAAGCATAAATGAAAAAAATGCGATCGTCATTGTTTTTGAAAATCCTGATGTTTTTTTGAGCATTACTTTCTCTCTGTTAATTATTTATTAGAAATAAGCATAGACTGGATTTCTAATGGTGTCGCTGTGGATGCCTTTATGGAGAAAGACCACAATAAAGACTTTCACTGGTTTGATTTAGAAGAAGACCAGTTTATTCAGGGGGTGGTAGCGCACCATAACGATGAAAAGAGGATTTATGTGGTTACTGTAGATCCTGATCCATTGGCCAGGCAGGTTCATGACCGCTGGCCGAGAATTGTTGGGAATCAAGCAAGTATAACTGTATAACTAACAGTAAAAGACTGACTAATTCATAATGTTATCAGTAAAGTATGACTATTACGTTTAGCTTCATAAGTTTCTAATTGTCCTTATCAGGTAGCCACAAAAAGCCGAAACCATAATGAGAATTGTGATAAAACGGAAAGGACTATCAGCGAAAGTAACCACTTCATAGCTAAAACTACCTATCAGAGAAAAGAATGGAATTTCATGGGTTACCATCATATAGATTAAGACGATAGATAGTAATGCGACAAACAATATAAGAAAGGACTTTAGTTGCATATGCCCCCCGGTTTAATGCTCCCTGGCCGTACCACGACTTAACTTAAAACAATCCATTGCCATGCTGAACTCTTCCATAGATGAACCTACCTGAATCAACTTATCCAAATCATCCATATCGGTATCAGCCAGATAGTCATTGATTATAAATTGTGAAAATTCGTCGTCTTTTAGTAATTCTCCATGATTGTTGTTCTTTATGAAAGAATTTTTAAAGATAAATAACAACAGTTAACCAATTTTATTTGCTAGCCAATTTTGAAACAGGCAGAAATAATATAATATCCCCCTGATAATATAATTTACTGTCAGTGGAGATGAGCGTTTAGATATGTTGTCAAAATTAACTTGTTTGAAAGTTTTACAGCATTTAATTTTCATGTGTAGATAATACCAAGAATAATATGGAGGTGTAATAGGGGTTAACCTCGTGACTCACCGTGATGAAGGTTGGTTGGAAAAATCAGAACACTCTTTTAACTAATTTTATTTGCCAGCCAGTTTCGTAGCAGGTAGGAGAAATATAATATTTCTAAAATAACGTTATTTACAGTTAATGAGCGCGAAGGTTTTGATAAGTGGTCAAAACTTTTTTTATAAGAATCGCGGATTTTATTTTTCATGGTGAATAATTCAGGTTGATTAGAAAAAATATTATGCTTCAATCATTTTGTTAAGGATGTAGGTAATTACTGTGATTTACTATAGGGGTATTTCTAAATGCACTATAGATAAATACTTACTAAGGTACACCAGCTGGGATGGCTAGGGTAGAGTGGTTGTCTAAAGTAATGATATAGGCAAAAAGAGCATTATTCCCAAATAAAACACACACAAAACCACACATAAAAACCTTTAATTAATATAAGTTGCTGAATATAAAAGGATATAGTATTTGATTATGGAAAATACAAAAGTCTAAAGTAGAGGGTTGTAGAAAAAAAATACAGACAAGTATGCTTGTAAATCGTCTTACAAATCATGCAGAAAGCCCGAAAGATAACTGGTTTAAACGGGTTCCTTATGCGTGCGGATAAAAGCCACAATTCAACCACAGTCCCATACTATATTTAACAATAACTAACCATAATGCCCTTCAATTAAGTGCTTGATTTTATATGGTTTATTGTAGTACATTATAGTTAGATGTTGTCAAAGTCGTCCTTACAAGGCGAGGGTCATAAGTTCGAATCTTATATCACCCACCATTTTTTACTGCTTTTACTGCAATCTTCCCAAAGATATTTTTAAACTGTCCTTTAAAATTAAAAATATTATCCATATTTTTCTATTTCTAAATATAAACAAAATTACTACCTGAGTTTCTTCAAACCCTATAGCTCTGTAAACCAAAGTTCTGTAAACCAAAGTTCTGTCTGAAATATTAATAATCAACTGTCTCAAAAATACTTGATCACTATAAGCATGCAGAAAAGTTGTTTTTGTGTAATAATTTAAGACAACATGAATTGATGAACGACATAGGAGTTATAAAAATGAAAATCACAGTATTAATATTGCTTGTAGTTTTTTCAATATCACTAGCTTATGCTCATCCCAATCACATGAGTTTTGAAACAGTTAAACATGATGAGCAAAGTCAACAGCCTGAATCTGAAAAAATGACTCATCGTGCCATAGAAGAAAAATACGGACATAGTGATACACCACCTTGTACTGAGCAACATAAAGCGATGCCCTGTAAGAAAAAATAACTGACTTTGGCATCAGTTTTAAAATTATTTTCAGCTGCCCATGAAAGATAATAAAATTGCTCATTTAATAACAAAACTCGATCTACCTGAGCAGTTTGAACGTTATTGTTCTTTATACTTTGAACCAATTGCCGAGATAATTGACAAACTTGCTTGGCAACACCAAACACCAGTCATTGCGATTAATGGTTCACAAGGATCTGGAAAAACAACTGCAGCAATTATGCTTCAGACACTGCTTGAAACAAAGTATGCGCATCGTGTTGCTATTGTATCGATTGATGATTTTTACCATAGTAAAGAAAAGCGTTATGAATTGTCAAAATCGCTGCACCCGCTTTTTATTACCAGAGGAGTTCCCGGGACTCATGATATTACACTGGCATTGCAGACCCTAAAGCAGCTTAAAATGGTTTCTAAGGGGGAGACTGTACTTATTCCTCGTTTTGATAAGGCGACTGATGATAGAAAACCTGAAAATCAGTGGCATAGAATTGAAGGTCCTGTTTCAGTTATTATTTTTGAAGGCTGGTGTGTTGGCAGTCCATCACTTGAACCGCACTCTCTGGCTCAACCAATAAATGAGCTGGAACGTATTGAAGATAAAGAAGGTATCTGGCGAAAAACTTCTAACCAATTTTTACAAAAGCAATATCAAACACTTTTTCAACAAATAAACTGGCTGTTAATGTTAAAAGCACCAAGTTTTGATATTGTTTTCCAGTGGCGTTTGCTGCAGGAACAAAAGCTGAAAAAAATTCTTGCCACAGCACCTGCGGCAACAAAAGTGTCGCTATTAGATGAATATCAATTAAAGCGTTTTATTCAACATTACCAACGTTTAACTGAGCATAACTTATCAACAATTCCTAAACTGGCTGATGCAGTCATTATACTTAATGAGCAGCATCAAATGACGCATTTACAGTTTAATAATATATAAATATAGTAGTCTCAGGCAGTAGCTCCTTACGAAATTTATACTACCTCAAAACTCATAAATTGCTATATTAGCAGCATTAGACTATAGTAAAAAAATAATAATTCAGTTTAAATTTACCAACTAAACAATTCACAATTTTACTCACATTTAATCTGTCAGGAGTTGGGTTTATGTCTATGAGTAAGTATACACAATTAGTTATTAGTGCTTGTCTGCTGGTTAACCTGTCCATATGTCAGGCGCTTGAAACA
>WTAX01000508.1 GCA_013139395.1 Gammaproteobacteria bacterium
CATTGCGCACAGTAATCTTCCAGACTGATGGTATTGATTAAGTCTTCAGTAATAATAAAGGATTGCTGTCGCGCTGGATTTTTACCTTTTAGCGCATATCCGGCAATATGCATGGTATCGATATGCAGTGTTTCTAATTTCTTGATAGCCAGATATTCATTTTTGGCTCCAAGAACGGGGAGACGCAAACGGATCAGGTTTTCAATAATTTCAAACCAGCCCACACCACGGTGAATTTTAATAAAATAGCTTTTTTCTTGCCCTCTGTCTGACAATGAAAAACGCAGTGTTTTACGTGCTTCGAGCGCACGAAACACTTCTCCCTGAAGGTTTTCTGCTTCAGTAAAAGGATCTTTGTTGTGCCATTGTTGAGCAAATTCTGTGCTTAATTCTAACTGCATGCTCTGATAGTAGTAAGTTAACTTAATTAATGTGGAAGTGCTGATTTTGTAGGGGCGAATTTATTCGCCTGATATGCATTTATAATAACATAGGCGAATAAATTCGCCCCTACATAAAAAAGCTGCAATATGAAGTATAGAGTGTTTATTACTCGGAATCATCTAAATAGTAATGATTAAAGTAAAGTTTACATGGTTTATAACAGAATTTTTTGTCCCAGTTTTTTAAAAAACGTTGTTTATCCCGTTGCCAGCTTTTGTTAAATTGCCAGGCAAATTTATGCTGTGTCATGGCATCCAGATCCAAAAGGTAAACGTGCTCCTGATAAATCAGAAAATTACTGCCTTTGAGATCGCCATGAGTGATTTTATAATCACAAAGACGCTTTAAAACAGCGATTAATTTATCTGCTGCAACTTGTGTCCTGTGAGTAAACTCTTGTTCACAAAAATAGTCCCAGCTTGTCTGTCCCGGCTGAAATTTGCAAATAAAATAGCTGCAGCGTCTTCCCAATGCTGCTTGCTGTTCAATCAGTGCAACAGGCTCAGGCGTGAGAATACCCATAAATCGCAGTAAGTGCGCATTAAGCCATGATTTTCTTGCTCGGGAAATTTGCCCTTTATGTTTCAACTCATAGGCTATGCCCTTGGGATTATAACGCTTCATCACATAGCGTTCATTATCCACTAAAACCGACTTGACGGTACAGGTATTTCCCTGTTTTAAATATTGCGCATTGTCATCCTGAAAAAACAACTCAGGCTGATCCAGTAATTGTTGTATGGCCGGACTGTGATATTCTCTGCGACATAGGCTATAAGCCTGCTTTTTATGCTTACTTATTTTTTCATCATAAATCACATCCGTACATTCTCTGACCATTTTTTTTAAATACTGAGTAATACGCTGTTGCTGAAAATTTTTAATCCATTGCCAGAATTGCTCATAATCTTTTTTCTCTAATGCCAAAGCACTTATAGAGAGATACTCTTTCAATAGTGAGCAACTCACTGTCTGATTGGCATCAAAAGTCTGTGCCAAAAACAAGGCCAGATTTTTTAAACGATTTTTTTTATTTAATGGTTCACGACTTGCTTTAACTTCTTCTCCGTCTAAAGTATACACAGAGTCTTTTTCTGTTGCTAAAGCATCAGCCAGATAAAAATTGGCATAATGCACATCCTGATGAGCCAGACCGGCACTATGATGCTTTGCTAAAACAGTTAATAACTCTTTGAGTTTTTGTTCTCTTTCAATCTGAGAGCTTTTTTCCCAAAACTGTGCCAGATTTTGACCTTCAATATAGGGAAAAATAAGGTAATAAATACCTTCATCTGAAACGCCCTGTGCAACAATTTTTGGTGTCAGAATGTTATTGTCACTGAGTAATTTTGCTCCGGCACATTCTCTTTGCCAGTGTTTTTTAGCTTTAGCACTGTGAACAAATAGTTTAATAATCACTTTTTGCTCTGTTTTTTTATCCATTTTTTTCTTTAAGAAGAGACCAGAAAAAACCAGACGTTTGCCTGGTACGATACGCAGCAATTCATTGCATTGAATGACACTACCTTTAGATTTGATATGCACAGGCAAAGCCATCGTAAAACTGGCTTTTTGTAAAGTTTGCAGAGCAATATCGTTAACTGGTTTTATCATATGATACTTAGAAATTTGCCATAAAGTGTTTCAAACTAGTTTCTTTTTGATAATTTATTTTTTATCCAGACAGGATTTCTACGTACAGGTAAAACAGCTACAACATAAGCCATGTTATTTTGAATAAAATAATAATTTACTTGCATTATCGATATTTTGCCTTTAATTCCTTAATAGAAATAAATTCCGCATCTCCGCTTTCTATTTTTGACTTACGTTCATAAAGAACATCTTTATGCCAGTCTGGTGGAACTATATCACTGCTATCAGACGTAAGAGAATCCCATAGTGCTTCCATAGTTTGCAGGCGTTCAATGGTACTCATCTTTTTTATTTCATTTGTATTCATGATTTATACTCTGCTTGAAAAATCAGCTAATACTTCAATAAGTTATTAAAACTGAATTGTAGGGTGCTAATTAGTGTTCATCCGTTTATTGTGCTTTTAACCTCCCCCTTCTAAAGAAGGGGGAAGAAAAGAAACAGCTATTCCCGGATGAACACTAATCAACCAATTCTGCCATTTTATAGATATTGGCTACAGAGCGCTGCTTGCCTGTAGCTTCAATAATATCAGAGACTTTATCCGGCATGCTGAAAATATCACTATTGCGCATATAGTGCAGGGCATTGTCCTGCCATTGCTGCCAGTGTTCGGAAGTCAGCATATCCAGTAAGACGCTATTATATTCTGTTTGTTGAAAAGGCTCTGACAGTACTTTACCGGCTTGAGCATTCTCAATATGAAAGGCATAACCACAAACGCCGCTGATCACTTGAGGAATACCGGCTGCGATGGCTTCTAATAGCACGGTTCCGGTATTTTCATGACGTGCCGGATGCATAAATAAGTCGCTGGCCAGAAGCAGCTCCGGTACATCATCTCTTGCGCCGGGCAGATGCACCTGATTTTCGATACCCAGTTTTTTAGCCAGCGCCTTATATTTTTTAAGTTTATCTTCACCGGCTACCAGTAAATACGTTTTGCTCCTTAGAGGCTCAGGCAAACTGGCTAACGCCACCATTGCCCGGTCAACACCTTTGCGTTTATAGCCCGTACCAATCATCAGTAATAATTTATCATCTGCTTTTAATGACAGACTGTCACGAACTCTGCTGCGGATTTCATCAGCATTATCAGGTCTGATGCGGGAGCGATCGACACCCGGCGGCAGTGAGTGAAAACGTTCGTCAGGCGTATGATAGATTTTTTTGAAATTTTCCATTTGTATATCAGAGATAAAAAGTAATTCCACATTTTTATCCTGCGCAAATACAGACTCTTCCATGCTTTGAAAGACTTTATAACGCTTGCTTAAACGGTAGAGTTTGCCATGCTGTTCTCGTACTTTGGCTTCATAACAAGGATCTGCCGCATAATATAAGTCGAGATCTTTCATTTTATTAAAGCCGACAACCAGATCAAATTTTTCTGTCGCTTCATTTTCTAACAAAAGCCGGGAGAATTTATTGGAAAAATTACTGATACGCTGGTGGTTACTAATGCCTTTAACAGGAATTAAAGTAAGATTAAAGCCCTCAGGTACATCACCTTCCCAGATAAAACTATACACGGATATTTCATGTCCACGGGACTGGCATATTTTTGCAATGCGCAAAAAATCCCGCTCCAGACCGCCATAAGGAAAGTATTTAAAAAGTACAAAGGCCAGTTTCATTTTTATTTCAGCACTTTTATTTAAGAAAGGTATTTAAGAAGGGTATTTAAAGAAGTCATTACCCGCTCCGGTGTAATATCAGTATAACACTCTGGGTTAATATTATTTTTTGTTTTATCACATCGCTTCTTGAAGCACGGAGCACACTCATAATCGGCCTGTAAATGCACCTGGTTATTACCATAAGTGCCGGTTAATCCCGGACTGGTTGGGCCATATAGAGCAATTGTCGGCTTATCTAATGCGGCGGCTAAGTGAGCCAGCCCGGTATCAACAGCAACAATAGCATCAGCAGTCACCATTTTTTGCACTAATTCATTAAGATTCAGTTTATCCAGCACGATGACCTGCTGTACCCGTTTACATTGCTGTTTTATGTTTAACGCTCTTTGGCGTTCTACCTCATTACCCCAGGGAAGCAGGATATTATGACCCTGAGCAGTCACTTGATCAGCTAATTCCAGCCAGTATTGTTCCGGCCAGTGTTTTGTGTCCCAGGTTGTACCATGCAGAAAAAGAATTGAGCGCGAAGCGTTATTATTCACCTCTGATGAGGATTTTATACCCTCTTGTATACCATAGTCCAGCGGCAGATCATTGAGCGAATAGCCCAGACTTTGAGCAAATAATTGTCTGACTCGTTCCACAGCATGTTGTTGTTTGGCAATGGCCTGAGGGTGCTGGTAAAAACGTGCTGCCAAAGGTTCACGGGCAGATTGTTTATCCAGACCATAAGTTTTGCCTCGGGCAAAATGAGTCAGCAAAGCACTTTTCAGCAAGCCCTGAGCATCGATGACATAATCATAGTGTTCTTGCTGTAATTGTTGTTTGAAGCGTTGCCATTCATTATCTTTGCCGCCGCTAAAAAAGGTCTTAAAAATCTCTTTGCGCCAGCGTCTGAGCGCCACAGGAATAATATTTCTAACCGCCGGATGCCAGGCTGGAATTTCGGCAAAATTTTCTTCCACAAGCCAGTCAAATTGTATCTCGCCAAGAGCCGTTTGCGCATCAGTCAGTGCCGGTAAAGTATGTATCACATCACCCAGAGAGGATGTTTTGATAATTAATACTTTTATCACTCTTTGTCCCCAGACAAAGAGCAATCCTGAGCGGACTGAGACAGACTATCTTTATGCAAATGACATAAGGCATCGATAACCATTTCAGGCGTGAGATTTTCCAGACAGTTGGTATGCCCCAGTGGACAGACACGTTTAAAACAGGGACTGCAATCCAGATTTAAACTGACCATAGCACTATTATTGCCCAAAGGCGGGGTAAATCCCGGATCGCTGGAACCATAAACACCCACCACCGGCACACCTAAAGCAGCTCCCATATGCATTAAGCCTGAATCATTACTCACTACGGTTTTACTGACCGACATCAGGTCAATTGCTTCTGCCAGTTGTGTCTGACCACACAGATTAACAGCCTGCTGAGCCAATAGCTGTGTGATCTCTTCACCAATGACATGATCTTTTTGTGAGCCGAAAATCCATACCTGCCAGCCTTGCTCAATTTTTGCTTTTGCCAAAGCGGCATAATGCCGGGCGGGCCATTGTTTAGCCGGACCATATTCGGCACCGGGACATAAGGCCAGAACAGGCTGTTCAGTAGTTAAGTGAAACTTATTTAAGGCCGCAGTCACTTTGTCGGCATTAACCTTTAAAGCCGGTACGGGAATATTGTTTATGTTAATGAATTGCCTATCAAGCATACGCTCTTTGGCATAAGCCAGAGCGACAAAGCGCTGTACCGTCATGGTTAAAACAGATTTATCCAGTTTACGAATATCATTGAGTAAACCATAACGCAATTCACCCACATAGCCCGTGCGTTGCGCAATTGATGCCCAGAAAGGGACTAAGGCTGATTTAAGAGAATTGGGTAATAATATGGCCTGATCATAGTGTTTTTCACGCAATGATTGGCCTAGTTGATAGCGTTGTTTGAGTTGTAATTGACCATGTCCCAGCGGCATATCAAGTACTTCAGACACTTGCGGCATACGTTCCAGCAGTGCATTGCTCCATGCAGGTGCCATCACATCAATTTGCAGTTCGGGGTTTTGCTGTTTAAGAACGATAAACAGACTTTGTGCCATCACCATATCACCAACCCAGGAAGGGCCGATGATCAGACATCTTTTTTTTGCTTCTGCACTTGATTCTGTGCCTGGCTCAGTGCTTAAATCTATATCCGGCTCAGGGCTTAAATCTATATCTGGCTCAGTGCTGTGCGACTTGCTCAAGTTCACTCTTTGAGTAAATACTCAGCACCGCAATAAGGACATTTTGCCATACCGCCATTTTCTTTAATGGGCAGATAAACCTTAGGATGTGAATTCCATTGACTGGTACCGGGCATAGGACAATGAGCCGGCAGTTGTGATTCTGTCAGTTCATAGCGATTGCTGGTATTGGGTGTCAATTGCTCTTCTGCTTGTGCCATAGCGTTTCCTTATACTTATTACTTAACACTTTACTTAACTAAAGTCTGCCATTGAGGATAAAGTTCACGGCGGCCATGAACCTGATCAAAATACATACTTTGTAATTGTTCCGTCACTGGACCACGTCTTCCATTACCAATCTGACGATTATCCAGCTCTCGAATCGGCGTTACTTCTGCTGCCGAGCCGGTAAAAAAGGCTTCCTCAGCAGTATACACTTCATCGCGAGTGATACGTTTCTCTTTGATCTCATAGCCTAGTTCAGCTGCTAAAGTAAAGATGGTATCACGGGTAATGCCTTCGAGTGCAGAAGTCAGATCCGGGGTACAAATCGTACCATTACGCACAATAAAAATATTTTCGCCACTGCCTTCGGCAACAAAACCATCAACATCTAATAATAGCGCTTCATCATAGCCATCGGTCAATGCTTCCTGCAAGGCCAGCATAGAGTTCATGTAGTTACCATTAGCCTTGGCTTTACACATGGTAATATTGACATGATGACGAGTAAAAGAAGAGGTACGAATACGAATACCTTTTTCCAGACTATCGGCACCCAGATAGGTGCCCCATTTCCAGGCGGCAATCATAACATGTACTTTTAAGTTATCGGCACGCAGGCCCATGCCTTCACTGCCATAAAAAGCCATGGGACGAATATAAGCTGAATCCAGGTTATTTTCTGCAACTGCCGCTTTGGTGGCTTCATTTATGGTTTCTTTATCAAACGGCATAGCCATGTTTAAAATATGCGCAGAACGAAACAGGCGATCAGTATGCTCCTGCAAGCGGAATATTGCCGCTCCTTTATCAGTATGATAGGCACGTTCTCCTTCAAAAACACCCATTCCATAATGTAAGGTATGGGTTAAAACATGCACTTTGGCCTCACGCCAGGGTACCATTTTACCATCAAACCAGATGACACCGTCTAAGTCATCCATCGTCATAACCGAACTCCTCGCTCAAATCTTATATTTATAAAAAACCGCTATTCTACACCATGACAGGCTGTCACTCCATAATCTCTCGCCAATGGTCCTGAATTTTTTTTCGTTCCTGTTGAAATTCATCTATTGCAACGATTCCCGAGACTTCCTGCAGACTTAACTGATGCAGACGGGCACGAAACAGACGATAACACTGGCTCAATTCATTTACCGTCAATTGAGGTAATAAAGCCAATTCAGATAACATTGCTAATATTCGTTTATTATCAGTCCAGTCTAACAGCTGCGGATAGTCATGAGCATGCTTTAACACCATAAACTGCACCATAAATTCAATATCAGCAACTCCGCCAAAGCCTTGTTTTATATCAAAATAGCCTTTTTTTCTTCTGGCTAATGCCAGACGCATTTTAACACGCATATCACGCACTTCTTTTTTTAAGTCATCACTATCATGGCACTGACTTAATACCTCTTTACGAACCACCTCAAAATCACTCATTAACTGTCTGTCACCCGCAATAACACGGGCTCTTACTAATGCCTGATGTTCCCAGATCCAGGCGGACTGCAGCTCATATTGCCTAAAAGCATCCAGATTGCTGGTAATTAAGCCTGAATTACCATTGGGTCTGAGGCGCATATCAGCCTCATACAAAACACCTGAATGCATCTGTGTTTGTAAAATGTGCATAATGCGTAAGGAAAGCTTGGAGTAAAATTGCAAATTATCAACTGACGAATCTTTTTTGCTCTGTAAACCACAGGTATGCCCGCCTTTAAATGCATTAGCATAAATAAACACCATATCCAGATCAGAGCTATAACCTAATTCTATCCCCCCCAGCTTGCCGAAACCCAGAACAGCGAAGCCCATTCCAGCAATACCATCTTTAAGACCAGAGCTAATACCATCTCTAAAACCATCTCTAAAACCAAAGCTAAGCTGCTTATCCTGCGGCTGCGGCCGGCCATAGCGAGCAACCATATCATGCCATGATAATTGGATAACCTTGTCTATAATGACTTCAGCAATCCATGTTAAGTAATCACTCACTTTCTCTACAGGGATTACGCCTGTTACGTCTGCAGCGGCAACTCTCAGGCTTTGACTTTGTTTAAAGTGACGCAATAACTCCATCCGCTGTTCCAGATCATCAGCTTCAATAGTCGTCAGTTTTTCTTCTAATTCCTGAGCCAATTGTTCTTTTGTCAGTGGCGCATAAAGTGCTCTGGCATCCAGTAATTCATCAAATAAAGCCGGGTAGCGACTCAATAAACGGGTGATCCATGAACTCGCCGCACAGAGTGTTATCAATTGTGATAGTCCCTGCGGATTTTCAATCAATAACAAAAAATACACTGAACGACGACAGATACTCTCCAGCACCGATATGATCCGCTGTAATATCGTTGTACTATCTGCAATCGGGGCAATAGCTTTAATAATCAAGGGCATTAACTTATCCAGACGCTCACTGCCCTCTTTAGAGATTTTGCGATAGTAATGCGAATTTTTAAAGCCGGCTAATAAACGGATAATACTTTGCGCATCCTGATAACCCAGCTCTGATAAAAGATCTATTGCATGCTCATCACTAAAGTCATCATCAGCCAGATTAGCCAGCCATATTCCCTGAATTTCATCGTCATTACTGGCCGCTATTATTGGCTGTGATTGAAACAGTTGTTCAAAATGACCATGAACACCATCTCTGATGGTCTGCAGCTCTGTGGCAAACGTTGACCAGTCAGCATAGCCCATACCATAAGCAATGCGTGCCTGCGGGTAATCATTATCCGGCAGAGTATGACTTTGCTGATCATCCATTTGCTGGATTCTATGTTCTGTTCTGCGTAAAAAATCATAGCTATGTAAGAGTTCAGCCACCACTGATTCGGGAAGAATTGACTGCTCACCAAGATAGGACAATACGGTTTGCAACCGGCGTTGCTGCAAATGGGGATCACGTCCTCCCCTGAGTAATTGAAAAGCCTGTACCAGAAATTCAATCTCTCTGATCCCGCCGGCACCCAGTTTGATATTATGTTCTTTTTTCTTTTGCTTCACCTCACGGGCAATCATCGACTTCATTTCCCGCAGTGCTTCAAATACACCAAAATCAATATAGCGACGATAGACAAAAGGGCTCAATATTGAGTAAAGACTTTGCTCATCAGCCTGATTGCCGGTGATCACTCGTGACTTAATTAAGGCATAGCGTTCCCATTCACGGCCATGCACTACGTAGTAATTTTCCAAAGCATTATAACTCATCACCAGTGGACCACTTTGCCCGAAGGGTCTCAGACGCATATCAACCCGAAAGACAAAGCCGTCCGCAGTTTTTTTATCCAGTGCCTTAATAAGGCGCTGACCCAGCTTTATAAAATATTCATTATGGCTGATACTTCTTGGTCCATTCACCGTTTGACCATGTTCTGCAAAGGCAAAAATCAAATCCACATCAGAGGAAAAATTAAGTTCACAAGCACCCAGTTTACCCATGCCGATAACAATCAGCGGCATCGCTTTACCCTGGCTATCTAAAGCCTGACCAAAGTCTTTTTGCTGTGCCCTGTCCAGCCATTGCAGGGCTTGACCTATGGTGCAATTAGCTAATTCTGTCAGATCACGAAGGACTTCTGATAAATCCGCCAGACCATTAATGTCCCGATAAGTAATGCGCACCATTTGCTGATTACGGAACTCTCGTAATATGTGCAGCAGTTGTGCTTCTGTTTCTACAGTTTTGATACGTTCAGCCAGCATTTGTGACAGTTCATTTTTCTTTAATGCTCGTGCATAGTTTCCTGCCGGCCCCTGTTGGGTAAATTGTTGCGCAATCTGTCTATTATG
>WTAX01000102.1 GCA_013139395.1 Gammaproteobacteria bacterium
AAAGATAAAGGTTGCCTCCATTTCTGGATCTTCAGGGATGTCATTGAAACGCCCATTCGGTGAGATGCGTACACCGGTTCGTTCTGCACCAATTGCTTCAGAAACTGCATCAACCACATCAAGTAAAAACCGACAACGGTTTTCAATAGAACCACCATAATCATCCTGGCGGGTATTGATGATGGAATTAAGAAACTCATCAAAAAGATAGCCATTGGCACCATGAATTTCGACACCATCAATACCCGCTTGCCTAGCATTTAAAGCAGCTTGGACAAACTCATCTTTGATTCGTTGAATACCGTCTGCATCAATAGCTTTTGGCTGAGTCGTTGACACGTTCCCTGGATTACCCTCATCATCAAAAGCGAAACAAACGGTTTCATTACTCAACTCATCGGTTGGCCCCTCCGGAGAACCAGCATCTGGCTGTATACTTTTATGAGAAATACGACCAACATGCCAGATTTGCATAAATAGTTGACCACCGACTTTATGGACAGTATTGGATACCAGGGACCATCCTTCAATTTGCTCTTGGGTATAAACACCCGGTGTCCATAGATAACCCCTAGCCTTAGGCGAAACTGGAGTTCCTTCAGTGATAATCAATCCAGCCGTAGCCCTTTGTGAATAATAAGTCACCATGAGTGGTGTTGGTATATCCCCATCTCCAGAACGACAACGTGTCATCGGAGCCATGACAATTCGATTTTTAAGAGAAATAACCCCAAAGTTAAATTGTTCAAAAAGTTTATGGCTCATTTGATATACTCCTTATGTTAATGCACATTAACAAGAATTCAATAACCTGAAATGAAGAACCATCTTTATTGTAATGATTTTATAACGAATCACTTTCAAGTCTTCAAATGATTTTGGTAGAATTCCCAGGCTGTTAATGAATGAGCACATTTTTTACAAATAAAGTGTGTCAACTTTTCGGTATCACCAAATATGCCATCATCGTTGTTTACATTAAAATAATGTTGGCATACATGACATTTTTCAACCATAAACTCTTCTGTAGGAATTCTCTCTAGCACTTCATTAAAAAGTGTTTTTAGTGGAATATACTCGGCAAAATCAATGGTATTATTATTAACATTCCATTTAACCTCTTTGATATTAATTTGCCTGACCAGAAATTGCCAATATTGCTCATCATATTTCTGTTTAACTTGTTGGTTGGCTTGTTCAATAGTCCATGAGCTTTGTTTTAAGTGTTTTAAAGTCATTACCAACCGCCCTTATGTCATCACACCAAAAGGATGTGTTCTGGAACCACGTTGTTTATTCATTTGTTTATTCTGTATTTTTCTTTTTTTAGGTAAAAGACTGACCTTTTTGGCAATTAACCCTTGGTCATCAATATGGCACTCAAATTCTACGATTGAACGAACCTTTAAATAAGAACATTTAATCAGCTCTGCTTTTCGCACCATAATATCTGGACCTGTCCCATTTTCAAGAAAACCGTACTCCTTGTCTTGAAACCACTTTTTAACTAGTGTTTGCAATTATTCACCTCTAATTTTTATACTCTTGTATTCAACAATTTGAATCTACTTGAGCCAAGACTTCATGAAATAAATTATTAAGAGAGCTTATTGATGAAACTTGACCTTTTGTTTTTTCACCATATTTTTCTAGTCGATTGAGCTCATTCTCAATAAATCTATTTAGAACAGGAATCGCTGGTGCAATCTCTTTTTCTTTACTTATCTTTTTTCGTTGTAATAGTTTTGAAATTTCTTCATCAAGTTCCTGGTTTTCAGAAACTAATCCTCTAAGTTGATCAAACACTATTGGTGCTGGCTGATTATATTTCTCAAGCCACATGATTGATAGGAGCGGTCTAAGCACATAAAAATATTTCTTTATTGGAACCAATGAACTTTTTAAGTAGCCTCTATAATTTGTCTTGGCCATACTGCGATAGTGATAAATGCCTTTTTCAACAGAGTAAATGCTGTCCAGTAAATTTCTTGCTTGAGGGGCAAAGTGATTATCATCCACATAAACTATCGGGGATTGTAACCATTCAACAAGTGCAGAATTTGATTTCCAGAAAAGTCTTAGAGCTTTTCTTACATCCCATCCATTTATATCAATTTCATCAATGATATCATATTCTATGACATCACGTTTTTCTTCCAGATCAACCGAAACATACCAATCCTTTGGGTGAGTGTAAATAAACCTAACATCATAATCACTATTTGACGATTCAAATCCCCAAGCTCGGCTACCTGATTCAATTGCATATAAAACTTTAACATCATGCTCAATTTCAGCATTTTTAATTCTTTTTAATATTTCTTTTTTTACGCTATCTACAATCATAGTGATAAAATCTCATTCAACTCACCTATAATCTAGGCTAGACGCAATTGCGCCAGTGATGCCAACGCATTTCCGCCACTGATATCCGGGATGATAATGAGCTCAAGCAGATTCATCTGTTCAAGCCCGACCTGTAAATCCTGCGTTTCCCGGGTTGCTCCAGAGGGGCTAAAGTTCCATTGCTGACGCACTATTTCATTCCAGGATTTTCCACCATCCGCTGACCATCGCAAAACGTATTCCTGTGTCCGCTCAATATCACTTTCTACAAAATTTAGCCAGATTCGTTTAATCGATAGTGGCTCTTCAAAACGCAGTCGGATCGTCTGCTCTCCGGATATCGCGGCACGCCAGCCCGAATCCCGACCTGGCAATAAAGCTGATTCAATCGGAAAAGAGGTATCTTCTGATGTCATTTCGACTTCCGCAAGAGTATCGATATTCAACCATTCTTGATCTGAAATAGCCGTCTCATGTAGAATCGGGGTAATTATTTTTTTACGCATAAGTTATCTCCTGAATTCTGTTTATATTGTTGTGATATGGTGGGAAAAATTCTCAACCTGTTTCCAGTGAGTAAACTCGACAGCCACTTTTGTATCCGTCAAGTCTTTCGTCATCCTCGATAATCATTATGATCATCGTGTGAACCAGAAAGCGATATTTCTGATAATCAATCTTCCCTGCAAACAAAGCTAAGGAATCGGGTTTCAAGCGAATCTGCTTTAAAAATTTCTATGAATATGGATTTTCTCAGGCTGATTTTTTATTTCCTGTTAACTGCTATTAACAAAAGTGCTTAAAATCAGTTTCGTACAGGCGAATTTTACCCATTATAAATAATATTAAGGCGCTATCCAGCTATTCATTTTCATGTGTAATAACAAGAGTCAAGTCACCCTTTTGATCAAAAGACGTGTCAACATTGATAGCTCTTCTACAAAGCTTTTTATTAGATTACTAAATTAAACAGTCTTTCAGATTTTAATAATAGTATAATCCCATCTGTTTTTTTTTGCTATTATGCTTGAGATAAAAGGTCATTAGTAATTAATGTGACAAACAATAAAACAGTTTTCTCTTAAAGAGCCTACTTTTGGTGCACAACAACCGGCCAATATCACAAATTAAAAATACAGAACATCAAATAAACTCAAAATTCAAAATGGAAAAAAATGAATGGCTATTAAAGCAACAATCTACAAAGTCAAATTGGAAATAAGTGATTGTGACCGGAATTACTTCCATAGCCATGAATTAACGATTTCCTGCCACCCTTCCGAAACAGAGCAGCGCATGATGGTGCGTCTGTTAGCTTTTGCCTTATATGCCAGTGATGATTTAAGTTTTACCAAAGGTTTATGTGCTGACGATGAACCTGAATTGTGGAATAAAAATCTTAGTGGTGAAATTGAACAATGGATTAGTCTGGGACAGATTGAGGAAAAACAGCTTAGAAAATCTCTTGGCCGTTCAAAACAGGTTATTATTTTTACTTATGCAGGGCAAAAAGCTTCAGTCTGGTGGAACAAAAACCAATCAAAATATAGTCAATTAAACAACTTAAAAATTATTAATATTAAACCTGAAGATGTCACAGCAATGCAGGATTTTGTCTCTCGGAATATGAATTTACAAGTGACCATTCAAGAAGGAATTATCTGGTTAAGTGATTCCAGCCAGACAATAAGCATTGAACCAGAAATTTGGTTAAGAAGCTAACCAAAGCCTGAATCTTAATCCCCACTCACTACTAATACCTGTTGTGACACTGCTAATTTCACCATGACTATTAATAATAAAAAAAGAGGGTGTCACAAAACCACCCCACTTTTGACTGATTATTCCATCAGGATCATTAATCACAGGAAAGTGGTATTTATTTTTTTTAAGATAACTGAAAACTTGTTCTTCACTACCCGAGGAAAGTGCAATTGTTATAACTTGATATTCTCTTGATAATTCAGTGACAGTCGATGAGGTGTAAGAACAAATAGGACACCAACTACCCCAAAAATAAATTAGAACAGGCGAACCTTTAATCATTTGACTTAATTCTACAGATTCTCCTGAAATAAGTTGAGAGTATAAAGCAGGAGCAATATCCGGCATATTCCTTGTTTGATACAAATTAAAAATATAAAGAATAGCTATTAATATTATTCCATCACGAGCTATTGTTATCCAAAATTGTTTTGTTTTTAATCGTTTTAACATATTTTATTTTAGACTTCTAACACACATATTTCATGAGATATCTGGTTAACGGATTTTAACATTACACTGTCATTACGATAATCTATCGGAATAGAGAAAAAGGACTGATTGTTTTCATATTTGTGTTTTTACTGGTTTTTGCGTATTAGATTAACACTTTAAAGACTCTTTCCACTCTAGGCTTCAACTCTTGATTTTAGTTTTTGTCCGACTTTAAAGGTAACAACCCTGCGAGCAGAAATCATCTTTTCTTCACCAGTTTTTGGGTTTCTACCAATTCGCTCAGATTTATCCCTAAGGCTGAAATTACCAAAACCGGAAAGTTTAATCTCTTCCCCATTTCCCAGAGTATTGTTCAATTCATTGAAAAAAGATTCAATAAATTCTTTACTCTCTCGCTTATTCAGCCCTATCTCATCATATAATTTTTCTGCTAAATCTGCTTTTGTCAGCGCCATTGTCTTACTTAATCCTATTATTTGTTCTAGATTAGTCTAGTTTTACCAGCCTTATTTCATTAGGTTATACAACCAGCTTATTAAATATTTCAGCCAATTTGAGCGGATCTGCTTTTTTAACATGTCCTGATAGCCTAATGGTATTAACAAATAGAAGTTTTAAATCACTGGGATCAGTATAGCTAAAATCACCTAGCGCATGGGCTGCTTGTAACATTTTCACCCCTAAAGGTTGTTTTTGTACACGCAGCCCCGAAGTCTTTAATGCACTGACAATTAAGTCTAATGCTCGTTCCATATCATCTTGCTTATTTCCACTGCCCTTTGATTTAGACACTTTTTCTTTTTTTATCTCAAAAGAGGTTTGACCTGTCTTTCTTAATTCTAATAAGTATTCCTTTTTCTTATCTTCTGAAAGATCGGACAGCAATATTTCCATAGAAATTTCTTGTGAATCTGGATCGGTCATCACCAAACCATTTTCAACTTGCACTCTAAATCGTTCTTCTAAATCGTCAAGTGTGTCACCCTTTTCTAAAACACCCAATTTTCTAGCATTATTGATTCGTTTTATATAATACTGAAACTCTGCAAATATTGATTCTTTCATCTACTTTTTACTTTCCTTAATTCTTAATAGGATACATATCCATAGTACTAATTTCTATTGGTT
>WTAX01000156.1 GCA_013139395.1 Gammaproteobacteria bacterium
TTTTTTTACTATCAGCAGCTCACGAATCATTGCCTAAAATTTGTGCCAACTCAATTGAGCGATCTCTTGCACCTTCTAAAGCTTTGGCAAATAAAGCCTCTAACTGGCCATCTTGCAGGATGCCAATGGCTTTTTCGGTGGTACCACCAGGTGAAGTAACTTTTTTTCTTAATGTCTCGGGAGAATCATTACTCTCAAGTGCCATTTTAGATGCACCAAAAGCCGTTTGAATGGCTAATAAATGTGCTGTCTTTTCAGTTAAGCCTAATTGTATTCCGGCTTTTTCCATGGCATCAATAACCAGAAAAAAATATGCCGGGCCACTGCCGGATAAAGCGGTAACCGCGTCCATATCAGATTCATTTTCTAGCCATAGCGTGAGTCCGGCGGCACGTAGAATTGATTCTGCCAGAGTTTTTTGCTCATGAGTGACCTGTTTGTTGGCAAATAGTGCCGTAGCACCACTTTGTACTAATGCCGGGGTATTGGGCATACAACGTACCAGAGACAGACTGGATTGCTTGTCCTGATTTTCATTCAGCCAGGATTCGATGTCCTTACTTAGCACTCCGGCAGCGATAGAAATTACTAATGGCCTGGTTTTAGCGACACTGGCTGCAATTTCAGTACAGACTTGTGCCAATTGCTGTGGTTTGACGGCAAGGATAATAATATCCACGGATTGGACTAATTCGATGTTGCTATTGGTCATATTGACACTAAACTGGCTGGCTATTGGTGTCATTTTTTCGGTACTTGGATCACTGATCCATATATTTTGTCCTTTCATACCCGTTGAGGTCAACCCGCCAATCAGGCTATATGCCATATTGCCGGAACCAATAAAACCAATTTTTTTGTTAATCATTTATCTCAATATCCAATGAATTGCCGTAAGCTCTTAAAAACCTATATGAATCTAGGAGCCTGTCCGAGAATAGAAAGCCTACTGCGGAAAAGCTGATTTTGGCCATATTTTCCTATCATTTTCATTTAATAGAACAACTATTGGCTTCAAATGATAGGAAAATCTGACTTTGCTATGCCCCTCTTTTTGGGTACAAAACAGCTTTCCCTCGCTACGACTTCTATTCTCGGACAGGCTCCTAGTAATTATAGCTTAGTTTTACGGGGATTAATAAAGATCTTACTATTCTCTGGGGCCAAAAAGCGCAGTGCCTACTCGAATGATGGTAGCTCCTTCAATAATAGCAGATTCTAAATCATTGGACATTCCCATTGAAAGGGTATCCATGTTGAGCTTGAATTGTTTATTGAGTTGCTGCATGAGTTCATTTAACTCATGAAAGGCCTTTTTTTGCTGAGTCACATTATCTGTTGGCTTAGGAATTGCCATAAGTCCCCGAATGGCTAAATGGGGTAAATCAATAATTTCTTCTATAATGGAAAAAATTTCACTACTGGAAAAGCCTGATTTCTGTGTTTCCTGACTGATATTTATTTGCAGACAAATATTTAAAGGCAATGCCTTATCTGGATATTGTGCGCTTAACCTGCGGGCAATCTTGAGTCGATCAACTGAGTGCACCCATTGAAAATTTTGTGCAATGTCTTTGGTTTTATTTGATTGTATGGGACCAATAAAGTGCCAGATAATATCTGAATCAGTTGAGGCATTGATTTTTGTCAGTGCTTCCTGAAGATAGCTCTCACCAAAATCTCTTTGACCCAATTCATAGAGTGCGTGAATTTTTTCTAAAGAATGATGTTTGCTGACAGCAAGTAGAGTCACTGGATTGCCTGTAGAACGTCCACTCTGAGTAAATGCTTGTTCAATACGCTGATTTATGTGAACGAATCGGTTTCTTGTATTGGTCATTTTGGTCTATACTGAATGTTAATCGTTGGTGCAACTAAAAAATTATCATAAACTCATCACTTTATTTGAGTTTGTCAGGCAGAGTTGAGATTAATCTATTACTCTGCCTTATCCTGTATTAGAGTGACTAATAGACTTTTTATTCACTCATGCGATAATTATAACAAGTATGCCTTTTAAATGCTTTTTAAAAGGCACTTTAACATTGAATAGTGAAAAATCATGGATATAACAGAACTGCTTGCCTTTAGTGCAAAGAATAATGCCTCGGATTTACATCTATCAGCTGGACTTCCCCCTATGATACGGGTAGATGGTGATATCAGGCGAGTTAATGTGCCGCCATTAGAACACCGTGAAGTGCACGACATGGTGTATGATATTATGAATGATAAACAGCGTAAGGACTTTGAAGAGTTCCTGGAAACCGATTTTTCATTTGAAGTACCCGGTCTGGCTCGCTTCAGGGTCAATGCCTTTAATCAGAATCGTGGTGCTGGTGCTGTTTTTCGTACCATTCCTTCCAATGTTTTGTCTCTTGAAGAGCTTGGAGCTCCGGCGATATTTAAAGATATTTGTGAAAATAAGCGTGGCATTATTTTGGTGACGGGGCCTACGGGTTCAGGTAAATCCACTACCTTAGCGGCTATGATGGATCACTTAAATGACACGATTTACGAACATATTTTGACGGTAGAAGATCCCATCGAATTTGTGCACGAAAGTAAAAAATGTCTGGTTAATCAGCGTGAGGTGCACCGGGATACACTGGGCTTTAATGAGGCGCTGCGTTCTGCACTACGTGAAGACCCGGATATTATTCTGGTAGGGGAATTACGTGATCTGGAAACCATTCGACTGGCCTTAACTGCAGCAGAAACAGGGCACCTGGTTTTTGGTACACTACACACCAGCTCCGCGGCAAAAACCATTGACCGTATTATTGATGTCTTTCCCGCAGCAGAAAAAGACATGGTACGTGCCATGCTATCAGAATCATTACGGGCGGTGATTTCCCAGACTTTGATGAAAAAAAATGGCGGCGGGCGTCTTGCTGCTCATGAAATTATGATTGGCACGCCGGCGATTCGAAATTTGATCCGTGAAGGTAAAGTTGCACAAATGTATTCAGCCATTCAAACCGGACAGAATATTGGTATGCAGACTCTGGATCAAAATCTTAAGATACTATTAGGCCAGGGTATGATCAGCAAGGCTGATGCAATTTCCTATGCAGCCAATAAAGATGATTTTTTATAATTTAAAGGTAAAAAACAGATGGATTTTGATTCATTATTAAAATTGATGGTGCATAAAAAAGCATCTGATTTATTTATTACAGTAGGAACACCCCCATCCATGAAAGTGAATGGCAAGATATCTCCTGTAACAAAAAAATCATTGAATTCAACTCAGGCACATCAGATTGTGACTGGTATCATGAGTGATAAGTTACGTGCACAATTTGAAGAAGAGCATGAATGTAACTTTGCCATTAGTCGTTCAGGCGTAGGCCGCTTTCGTGTCAGTGCCTTTATGCAGCGCAATCAGGTCGGTATGGTGTTACGCCGGATTGAAACCACCATTCCAACCTATAAAGATTTGAAACTGCCGGAAATTGTTAAAGATTTAGCCATGACCAAACGTGGCCTGATTATCTTTGTCGGTGCAACAGGCTCCGGTAAATCAACTTCACTCGCCTCTATGATTGGCTATCGCAATCAAAATGGCAGCGGGCATATTATTACCATCGAAGATCCCATTGAATTTGTTCATAATCATGGTGGCTGTATTATTACGCAGCGTGAAGTGTGTATTGATACCGATTCATTTGAAGTCGCCTTAAAAAATACTCTGCGTCAGGCACCTGATGTGATTCTAATTGGCGAGATTCGTACCAGGGAAACTATGGACCATGCTATTGTCTTTGCAGAAACCGGTCATTTATGCCTGGCAACTCTGCATGCTAATAATGCTAACCAGGCCATTGATCGAATTATTAACTTCTTTCCTGAAGAACGCAAACGGCAGCTTTTAATGGATTTATCACTGAATATGCGTGCCTTTGTGGCACAGCAGTTGATTCCCACTCCTGATGGTAAAGGTCGAAGAGCGGCGGTAGAAATTATGATCAACTCACCTTTGATGTCTGATTATATTCGAGAAGGTGAGGTCCACAAGCTTAAAGAGGTTATCAAAAAATCTCGTGAAGAAGGTATGCAAACCTTTGATCAGGCTCTCTATGACTTATATCGAAGTGAGTCTATTACCTATGAGGATGCCCTGCACCATGCTGATTCACCCAATGATCTGCGCTTAATGATTAAACTGGGCGATGAAGAAGCCTCTGAATCAATGGGCTCTTCTCTTGAGGGTGTCAGCTTTACAGATACACGTGATGAAAAAGATAGTGGCTTTGGTGGTATGGGGCTGAGTTAGAAAGGGCGTTCGGCTAAATGATTTTTGGTTAAAACCGAGGCAGGTATGGGAGGTGATGCTAAGTTCCAGGGACGCTTTAAACACATCCCTGTGACGCTCATCCTCGCCATCCATGGCTCGAAAAGCCCTGGAACTTAGCATCACCTCCCATACCTGCCACTACCAGCATCATTTACCTCACTTACCTCACTTGAGGCTGAAAAGAAAAAGCTAGTGCATCACTTTGAATTTATACATTTTTCTCTTGATGTTGCTTTGGTTTTTATTTTTCTTTTGGACAGCTCGGGAACAAATAAATGACGTAGAGATTGTGTGGTATGCTGGTGCGTCTGGATGGGGTTTCTGAAAACATGGATGTTTTCATTAAGCATTTACATGGACGTACTAGAGCGTCCCCAGCCAGACGCACCAGCATACCCCGCAATCGGTTTTATATACACTCACTAAATAAGCGCTTAGGTAGTTTTGCTGTCATTTAAGCAAAGTACGCATCTCTGTGATGGCACCCGGTTATTGGCTTGAAAAAACCATTTCACCAGACTTAATCGTATAATTTACTTTACCTTTTAATTCCCAGCTATGGAACGGTGTGTTCTTTCCCTGGCTTAAGAGTTTTTCCCGATCAACGACCCAGTATTCCTGGGGATCAAAAATACAAATATCCGCATCACTGCCAATACTTAGAGTGCCTTCCCGGAGACCGAGTGTTTTTGCCGGTTGTAATGTTAGACGGGCAATCACATCACTGAGTGACATAGCCTGATCATCAATCATTTTTAATGCTAAAGGCAAGAGCGTTTCTACTCCACTGATACCTGCTTCTGTTTCAGCAAAGGGCGCCAGTTTGGCGTCACTGCTATGAGGCTGGTGGTCAGATACAATACTGCTGATAACCCCTGACTTTAAGCCCTGACGTAAGGCATCCTGATCTCGTTGGGTTCTTAAGGGAGGAATGACATGGCAGTTGCTGTCAAAATAACCAATATCCATTTCTGTCAGGTGTAAGTGATGTGCAGTGACATCTGCTGTGACGGGCAGGCCGTCTTCCTGTGCCTGTTGAACTAATTGAACTGCTTTTGCACTGGATAGCTGGCAAAAATGGGCTGTTGCACCGGTGAGTTCAATCAGCTGCAGATCCCTTGCAATGGCAACGGTCTCAGCACAAACGGGAATGCCTGCTAAACCTAATCGGGTGCTGACTGCACCTTCATGGGCGCAGCCATCGCTGAGCCAGGGATCAAAAGCCTGAATAAATACGGTAATATCATGACTGGCAGCATACTCAAGTGCTCTTCTCATGACTAAGGTGCTTTTTACCGGCTGTAATGCATTGGTTGTGCCGACACAGCCGGCATCTTTTAATTCACGCATTTCACTGAGTTTTTCGCCTTTTAATTGCTGTGTCAGAGCGCTGAGTGTAAACACCTTAGCAACACCCTCGGTTTCAGCCTTAAGGCGTATTAACTTGACCATAGCGGCATTATCAATAATAGGAACGGTATCAGGCGGGCAACACAATGCGGTCACCCCGCCGGCAACAGCGGCCTTCGTTTCTGATGCAATCGTGCCTTTTGTTTCATAACTGGGCTCACGCAGGCGAAAGCGTAAGTCAATGAGTCCGAGACAAACAATTTGCTCTCTGGCATCAATAACCTGTTGGGCAATGAAATTGTCCGGTGCATCACCCAGAGCAATGATTTTTCCATATTGCAGGTGAACATCCATCTGCTGATCAATTTGATTAGCAGGGTCAATAACACGGCCATTGATAATACTGATGGCCGGGTGATTGGAGGCAAGGGCTGACGCTAATTGAGTAATATCAGACATTAGACATTTCCTCCACTACTGCGTCCCAGAGTTTGCGACATGACAGCCATGCGTATAGCAATACCATTGGTGACTTGTTCCAGAATAACGGATTGCGGACCATCAGCAATACTTGAAGCAATCTCCAC
>WTAX01000477.1 GCA_013139395.1 Gammaproteobacteria bacterium
AGACATGAGCGCTAAAGTCTTATTCATAATGATTTTACTAATTGTTACTTTTGTATCTGCTATCAGCGTGGTTTATGTAAAACATTATAATCGAAAACTCTTTGTTGAATTACAACAACAGGAAAAACACAGAGATGATATGGATGTTGAATGGGGTAAATTGCAACTGGAACAAAATACCTGGGCAACTCACGCAAGAATTGAGCGTATTGCAAAAGAAAAGCTGCAAATGATAACACCTGAAAATAAGGATATCATTTATATAAAGTGGTAATGCAATAAAGCAAATTAATACCATCAATAATAACGAAATTTTATAACTAATTTTCAAAAAAAACTGAAAAAATTATGCCAAAAGCAATTAGTCAAATACAACCGTATAGAATCAAATTTATCTATTTGATCCTTATTGTGGTTTGTTGTGCACTGATTTGGCGGGTATTGGATTTACAGGTCATCAATAATGAGTTTTTAAAAGGTCAGGGCAATGCAAGGGTTTTACGACAACTGGAAGTCACTGCTCACCGCGGCATGATTACGGATAGAAATGGTTATCCTCTGGCAATCAGTACACCAGTTTCATCTATCTGGATTGACCCTAAAGAATTTGAGGCTGATAATAAAAAGATTTATCAGTTTGCTAAATTATTAAAGCTAAATAGTCAGTATATTAAAAATAAAATTAAAAAAAGAGCGAATAAAGAATTTGTTTATATCAAGCGACGTATCAGTCCTGATTTAGCACAGCAGATTTTAGACATGAATATAAAAGGTATTCATGCACAAAGAGAATATCGTCGCTACTATCCGGATGGTGAAATTTTTGGTCATGTATTGGGCTTTACGGATGTTGATGACAATGGTCAGGAAGGCATGGAGCTGGCTTATAACGAATGGTTAAGTGGTCAGTCGGGAAGTAAGCGGGTTGTTAAAGATCGCCTGGGTCAGATTATAGCCATAGAAGAACAAATTGCAGCACCACAGCCGGGCAATGATTTAAGTTTGAGTCTGGATCGTAGAGTTCAGTATTTAGCGTATAAAGTGTTAAAAGAAACCGTACAACAACATAAGGCAAAATCAGGGTCTATTGTGGTATTAGATATTGAAACAGGTGAAGTGATTGCCATGGCGAATCAGCCGGGATTTAATCCAAACCGCTTACAAGACAGAAAATCAAAACTGTATCGCAATCGAGCGATAACAGACTTGTTTGAGCCTGGTTCAACCATGAAGCCGATTTCTATTGCAGCTGCTTTAAGCTCAGGTCGTTACAATCCAGACACGAAAGTAGAGACAGGTGATGGCTGGTTTATGATTAAAGGTAAAACAATTAAAGATACACATGCTTACGGCATGATTGACGTGTCTACCGTATTACAAAAATCAAGTAATGTGGGCACCTCTAAAATAGCCTTGAGTTTGCCTAAATCATTACTCTGGGATACTTACTATAGTTTTGGTTTTGGCAGTGATACCGGCAGTGGTTTTCCTGGAGAATCATCTGGTCGATTAGTGCGCCCCAGACGGGTTTCAAAAATTGAGCAGGCCACTCTGTCATTTGGTTATGGTATGTCAGTGACTAATTTGCAGCTTACCAATGCTTATAGCACTATTGCCAGACTGGGTAAGAAAATGCCGGTGAGTTTTTTATCACAAGATGATTCAGATAAACACTTAGATGTAAACCTGAATGATTCAGAACAACTGCAGCAAACAGTACAATTATCACCTCGCTCTTTAGTTCAAGTCGGCAAGATGATGGAGAGTGTGGTCAAGCAGGGCGGTACAGCACCACAGGCTTCAGTGAGTGGTTATACGGTCGCAGGCAAAACAGGCACAGTAAAAAAAGCCTCCAGACAGGGTGGTTATACCAGGAAAAAATACAGTGCTGTTTTTGCCGGCTATGCACCGGCGAGCAAGCCTAAACTGGCTATTGTTGTTATGATTGATGAGCCTGATAATGGCGATTACTACGGTGGCCTGGTAGCTGCACCGGTATTTTCAAAAGTGATGGCAGGCGCTTTGAGGTTATTTAATATTGACCCTGATGATATTAGCCAGCCGGATATTGTTTCCCAGATAGAAGAGCGTATCGGGAGGCAGGGATGAAAACTCAACTCACCTCGCTCAGCTCCTTAATCAGGAGCAACGAAAATCACTACCCACATAACCATCTACAGTCACTGTTAGATGGTTTTGTTGATTTTAGTGGGGTCGAA
The DNA here is from genome assembly GCA_013139395.1 of Gammaproteobacteria bacterium. Classification (GTDB taxonomy): domain Bacteria; phylum Pseudomonadota; class Gammaproteobacteria; order GRL18; family GRL18; genus GRL18. The sequence continues at coordinate 2,220 of WTAX01000477.1, forward strand.
AATTGCGAGTTAACTTTCAAAGGCTTATCACTTAGTAGTAAGAAAGTACATGAAGAGTATCTGTTTTTAGCCTGTGCTGGTGTAGGAAACAGCCCACATCATGGCATTGCCTATGCGGGTGAAGCGATTAATTCAGGAGCAAGCTGCATAGCCTGGGAACCTACTCAAGAGCTGGATGATATGCCTGCGAACTGTCCTGCAGCCAATGAGGGAAATAGGGCCGATGCTCCTGTAAATAAGGCTCCTGTAAATAATGTACCGCTTATTCGTGTAGAGAAGTTACATGAAAAACTGGGTGAAATTGCTGCACGCTTTTATCAGCATCCGAGTCATGACTTAAATGTGATTGGTATTACCGGTACCAATGGCAAAACCTCTACGGCGCATT
>WTAX01000424.1 GCA_013139395.1 Gammaproteobacteria bacterium
TTTTACTCAAATTAAGTTGCAATAAAATAATTTCTGTTTACAGACCCCATAGTTAGAGTCCTTTGTTAATTTTAGACTAGAATCAACAAAAATATAGATAATTTTCTACGCAAATTTTACAGAAAGAGGGATGGATTAATAATTATGATTTTGGCTTGAGATAACACGAGTCACAAAGGATGAATAGTATTACTGGTAACCCCGCTATCATAGAACATACATCCCTTAGATCGGTAGCTTTGCGAGCCCTTGCTTTCACAAGAGATTGCCTTTAAACAGTTCTTTTAATACTAGACTATAATATTTTATTGTCAACATTATTGATTAATTAATGAATATCTGATAGGTGATATAACAATAAATCATCATAAAATGACTTAGATATTGATTTAAATACGATTTTTTAACGGTTAAAAAATATTGAAATTAAAGAGAATGGTATTTTCTTAGCTGAGATTTTAAGCATACTCGGATGGCGGTTTACAAACTTGCATAGATAATATGTAATTGAATAGAAAAATTACCCCGATAGTAATTTTCTTTTAATTGATAAACTGCATGAATAAACTGCCCTTCTACAAAGGGAAATGGATCATTTTTTTTCTCTAAAGCACGAAACCAGACAGCCCTGAACGAATGCGAATCTGTCGCCAGTTGAATCATTAAATGATTGCCGTCAGAGCCTATCACCCGAATACTTTGCACCTTGAAGTCACCCTCAAATACAGGCACTTCAAATTCACGCCCAAAGGGTTCCAGATACTTCAGTTCAGCAATTGTTTCAAAAGAGAGTTCATCTTCCGCTAACTCACCATCGGTATAAATAATTGGCCTGAGATCATCACCTGTAGTGAGTTGCTGTTCAACAGCTTTATCAAATAATACCTGAAATTCCTCAACATGACGGCTATCCAGTTTTAAACCAGCAGCACCTTTATGACCACCAAAGCGCAAAACGATTTCTGGATGATCATTAGCCACCTGTTCAATAGCATCTCTTATATGAACCATAGGAATCGTTCTGGCTGAACCCGTGAGTTTATCTGGTTCATTGCCGGGACTTAAGACGATCACCGGGCGACCAAATTTTTCCATTAAACGTGAGGCGACAATCCCCTGTACCCCTGCATGGAAATCTTCATGATAGACAACCAGAGACCATAATTGTGTATTAAGCTGTTGTTTAGCCAGTCTAAAGGCTATTTCTAACATATCTTTTTCAGTTGCTTTACGATCCTGATTATCTTTATCAAGCTCTTGAAGATACTGCATTGACTCATTCAGTGTCGGGGCACATAAATAATGCAGTGCCATATAAGGATCAGACATGCGGCTGCGGGCATTAATTCTGGGTCCTATTTGAAAGCCCAGATCCTCTGCTGTAAATACTTGAAAGTCCCATTCTAATAAGTTTTTCATCGCTTGCCAGCAGGGGCGCTGCAGTTGATTCATTACTTTTAAACCCGCCTTGACTACGGCACGGTTAATAGGACTGATAAGAGAGACGGCATCCGCAACCGTTCCTAAACTAACAAAATCCAGCAGGCCTGATAACTTAGGAGCATCTGCAGCTAATAGCTTAGCGGCAATTAATTCATTGCGTAGATGACTCATTAACAACCAGCTCACCATACAACCCGCAATGGTACTATCAGGATAAGCACAATCTTCTCGTGTGGGGTTAACGGTCGCCAGTGCGGAAGGAGGAATTCCCTCTTGAGGAATAGCATGATGATCAGTGACAATGACATCAATGCCCTTGTCTTTAAGTCGTGCTATTTGTGTTTCATCAGAAGAACCGCAATCAGCCGTAATGATTAACTCTGGTAATGCCTGATGATCAGCAAGAATACGATCAACCAGTCCCTGACTAATGCCATAACCGTCGTCAATACGATGACCGATAAGATGCTGAATTTTATTTTCCGCAACGCCGAAAAAATCTCGTAATGCATGTATTAAAATAGCATGAGAAGTAATACCATCAACATCATAATCAGTTAATAAACCAATTGCTTCACCATTAGATATGGCTTGTGCAATGCGCTTAACCGCCTTGTCACTGTCTTTTAATAAAGTGGGAGGTGCTATGTTTCTCAAAGACGCATCAACAATTTGCTCTAAGTGATCTTCTGCTTCCTTAGAGGGTAAACGATTAGCGACAATTCTTGCCTGCAAAGGCGATAAAGAAAGCGCCTGGGCAAAGTGAGACAGTTTAGCTGCATCAATATCTGCTGTACGAACAACCAGTTTAGGGATCACTAACGGATCACATCCATGCCGCCCATATAAGGTATTAACACTTCAGGCACTTTAATAGACCCATCTTCTTGCTGATAATTTTCAATAATAGCAACTAAGGTACGTCCAACAGCTAAACCCGAGCCATTAACGGTATGTACTAACTCAGGTTTACCCGTTGCCTTATTACGCCAGCGAGCCTTCATACGACGCGCCTGAAAATCACCAAAATTACTACAGGAGGAAATTTCACGATACGTTTCCTGAGCGGGTACCCAGACTTCTAAATCAAATGTTTTAGTGGCTGAAAAACCAATATCGCCGGTACATAATTCCAACACTCGATAAGGTAAATTCAATAACTGTAGAATTTTTTCTGCATGGCCTAATAGTTCGTCTAAAGCTGTTAGAGAATCTTCCGGCTTAACAATTTGCACCATTTCGACTTTTTCAAATTGATGCTGACGGATCAAACCACGAACATCTTTTCCATAGGCACCAGCCTCTGAACGAAAGCAGGGAGTATGAGCGGTGAGACGCAAAGGTAATTCATCTTCATCAAGGATGGATTCTCTTACCATATTGGTCACAGGTACTTCTGCTGTCGGGATCAAATGCAATTGTTTATCGCCATTAATGGTTTCTTCATCACCTTCAATAGCAAATAAATCTTCTTTAAATTTAGGTAACTGACCCGTACCTCTTAAAGCTTCAGGACGTACTAAATAAGGCACATAGTTTTCACTATAACCATGCTCTTCAGTATGAGTGTTCAGCATCAGTTGAATCAGTGCCCGATGCATTCTGGCTAATGGCCCTTTTAAGGTACTAAAACGAGAGCCTGATAATTTGGCTGCCGTTTCAAAATCCATTAAACCGCCCTTAGCATTCCAGCCATCGCCCAGATCAGCGCCCAGATCAACATGATCTTTTACCGCAAAATCAAATGTTGGCAGAGTACCCCATGTACGAATCTCAACATTTTCATCTTCATTTTTACCATCAGGCGTGCTTTCATGAGGAACATTAGGGATGGTCATTAATAATGCATTAGTGTCATCCAAAAGCACTTTTAGACGTGCTTCTGCTGCTTTTAATTCATCAGCCATTTTTGCCACTGCTGCAAAAATTTCACTGGCATCCTGACCATTCTTCTTGGCCAGACCAATCTCTTTTGATTTGCTTTTACGTTCTGCTTGTAATTTTTGAGTTTTAGCCTGTAGTACTTTTCTTTCTGTTTCAAAATCTATCAGCGTTTGTGTGTCGAGGCTAAAGCCGCGACGTGATAATTGTGCAGCAATTTCTTCAAGATTATTTCTTAAGAGTTTAGGATCCAGCATGTTTAATATTATTCCACTTCTGTTTATTAGTTAGTCTAGCTGTTCAAATGAAAGATTAACGTCCCAACTAATAATATGGGCATTGCTGATCTGTTCATGTATAAAATTAATTAAATCTTCTGATTGATTATTCTTGTGATAAAGTTCTATCACAATGGGCAAATGACTTGATAAGTCGAGTAAGCTACTTTGGTGTATATGCCCCTCTTTACCAAATCCGGCCACACCTCTGAAGATTGTTGTTCCGCTCACATCATCTCTTTTATGTAGTTGCTCCAGCATCTGATTGATATGACCATGAGAATCATCTGTATAGACTCTGATTAATGTAACGACTTGTTTTTTAATTTTATTATTCATCAGTATTCCAGATCAGGGCGCTATAATCACTATAGAGAACGAGCCAATATCATGCCACCCCAGGTAGCCATAATACAGAACAATACATTGGTTAAAATATTACCAGCAGCTTTTATCAACAAGCCCTCTTGCAGCAAAAATAATGTCTCCAGAGAAAACGTTGAAAACGTAGTAAATGCACCAAGAAAACCAATCATAACAAAAGAGCGAACTTCTGCAGTCAACGTTAATTTTTCAGTCAGTAATATAGAAGCAATACCGATAAAAAAGGAACCGATGACATTAACACTCAATGTGCCATAGGGAAAATCACGCCCTAGCCAGGCATAAACGCCACCAGAAACCCAAAAACGCATAATAGCACCGAAAGCACCACCTGCTGCAATTGCACCAAATTCCCCCAAAACCATTCCTTAGGTCATAATTAAGAAACGTATTTTAAGCTTCTTTACAGCCTTTTTCATTAAGTGTGTTAATAAATTTGCTATTTTTTAACCTTAAAAGGGAATAAATCAAAGGACATTAACAATATTAAAAAGATTAACAGAAAAACAACATCATGGCATGCATTGTGCTTAATGTACATTTTGAAATTAATTATATGTATAAAAAGGAACCACCAATATGTTAAAAAACATACTTTCTCTCACAATAATCAGTGCCGTAGTAATGACTGTGGTTATCAGTACTTTTTACTTTTACCCGGTTTAAGCTTATAAAATAAGACAATAA
>WTAX01000409.1 GCA_013139395.1 Gammaproteobacteria bacterium
GGTTGTATTGCGCTGCAAGCAGGTAACACAATGACCGCAATGGACAAAATCAAGAGATGGCGAAGTGATTTAAAGCTGGATTTAACTGAATTTAAATTAAACATTATTTGTTACTCCCAGCAAAAAAATTGACCATATAAGCGACGTTATCTTTGTATTCCATATTACCGCAGTGTCCTCCATAGGGATAAACCATTGCCCTGCCTGGAAATAAGCTTTTAATGGTATCAATCTCACCTTTCATAAGAATGGGATCATTCTCATTATGCATCAAACCAATTTTATCAGACTGTTGCAGATAATCTTTAATTGATAACAAACTGGATTGAGCAATAATATCTTCACGACTGCTTCCAGTAGTCTTTGAAAAATAAGGCAAATAAACTTCTTCAACATAGTCACTAAACCCAAGTCGACGTGCCGCTTTAGAATACTTAGTTAAGGATGTTGTCGTTCCCATTGGTGTATTTTTAGGCACTAGATATCCCAAATTATTAAACACATCACTGACAAAGATCATATCGGAAGAGGACATCCGAAAAGCAACCCCGATTAATGCCTGCATTTTGCTGTCACTGGTGTCCTTATCCTGATAAGCCTGATAGTAAAACTCCGAACCGGTTAGATCTAACTTTTGATGTTCCCTGTGATATTCAGTCACATTTTTCATGAACTTCTTAAAGAAAGCATTAAAATTGTCCACTCCACCGGGTATATTAGCTGTTAGCATATTGTCCAGAACTTTAACGGAATGAAACAGGTTCAATGGAGGATTAATCATCAAAGTCTTATTAAAGCCAATCGCTTTTTCCTGATCATCAAGACGTGCAACAAAGGCCGCCTGTGAAGCACCGAGACTATAGCCTATCAGATTATAATCAGTGACTTCCAGCTTGGGATGTTCATTTATAATTTGCTGCATGACACGATACAGGTCAGCTGAATCTTCCTGAAGGTTACCCGGGATTGCTGTTTTTGAAGCATTCACCATAAAATTGGTAAAAGTCGGGGAACTGATAGTGACAACATGGTAACCAGCCTGATAAAAAGCTCTTTGGAAAAGCTTCATTTTTGCTGAACGATGCCCTGCTCCAGTACCAGCAATAGCAAAAATTAAAGGTGCTTTTTTATTCTGAGCAGTAACCGCATATTTTAAACCCCATCGATGATACCAGAAGACATCAGGTATGGTTTTCACATTGGGCATTTTCAGTGAATATTCTTTGTAAGGTATACGATTATATTTGGGCAGTTCAGCTTTAAATTCCTTAGGTGTTCCAAGAATGGTGGCTGCATACGGATTTTCCAGTGGATAATCATAGTGAGTGGTTGCTGAAGCAAATGCTACAGAGGTATTCAGTAACAGCAGGATAATACTGGTTTTGATAAAACGACACATAGAATTGCTCTCGCCTTTTTAAATGTATGTATAAAGAATATGAGAAAACTCAATATTTAGAAGTTAGTCAGATTCTATAACAATTGCATAAATCTTAAAATTACCCTTAAAGGGGGATTTTTAAAAAAGTAGTCACTCCTTTAGGGTGATGCTCTCCCTATTTTGTTCCAATCTCTCCTTGTAAATCGGATACCATTACCCAAACCTGATGCATTAATAACAATTAACGGCCCGTCTTTTTTGAAATCGGAGAAAGTGGCAAAAAATTAGAAAAAAAAGACATGAGGATTAACGTAAGTAAATCATTTTACATTTTTATCGTTAGAGTAGACACGCTGAACGACAGCGATGACGATAGCAGTTGTCCAACCGAACATGATGATGCCGTTAGCCGCTTCGAAGGAACTGAGTAAACGCCAGCGATCATGAAGAAGCACATCACCATATCCCAGTGTGGTAAAGGTCACCATTGAAAAATAAAGCGCCTCATCAAAATTCTGTAATGTGTCTAATGCCAAAAATGCAACAGCCCATACCAATACTTCAAGCAATGAAACAATAAACATTAACAATATCGTTATCCCAACCACATAAATATGAATCTGCCATTGTTGTCTAAAAGGCCCATCTTGCCTTAAAATTTTTTGCATAACCAGATACATTCCCCCGGCATGTATTACTACAGTAATCATTATTAGAATAGTAGCTATGGTAATATTAAGAAGCATATTGGCCTCATTATTATCGAGCTGAAAATATTAATAAACAGCTTTTTATAAAAAACATCTTACTGGAACACTTCTTCCCAGTCACTGGTTCTTTCACGCATCTCATCTTTCACAGCATCTGGAAGTAAATCAACCGGATCCCTGCTATCTCGAATCTCCCAGCCACCGCCAAGGGCTTTATAGACCTGAACAAGATTAGTAGCAACATTTCCCCGTGCTGAAGAAAGAAGATCCTGCTGCTGGGACAATTCTTGAAGGTTAGAGATAACGGTATTAAAATTAATCAGACCATTCTTATACTGAGTATTTGATACATTCACAGCGCGTTGAGACGCATTTGTTGCTAATTCATAGGATTTTAATTGTTCATGGGACTTCAAATAAGCAACAATAGCATTTTCAACATCAACCTGAGCTTGCAGGATGGTATTGTAATAATCAACCAACATTTGCTGGAACAGTGCATCCTGTAGTCTCACATTACTCTTAAGTCGGCCATAATTGAAAATATTCCATTGAAACATACCGTATAAATTCCAGATTTCAGCATCACTGCTGAACAGATCACTACTATGCTCAGCACTGGTACCGATAGAACCACCGATGCCTAAATGCGGGTATAGTTCCGTCACGGCAAAACCAATCTCAGCACTTTGTGCAGCGAGTTGACGTTCAGCACTTCTAATATCAGGTCGTTTACGGATAATATCCTGAGGCATGCCTATGGCAATTTCAGCTTGCGTAGTGGGGATTTTTCTTTTCTCTGCTAATAGATAATTATATTCCTGAGGTGATTTGCCAAGCAAAACCGCCAGTGAGTTTTTGAATTGGTATAAAGATATTTCCAGTGTTGAGACGGTTGCAATGGTCTTATTGAGTAAACTATCAGCCTGATCCACATCCAGTTCACTCACATCACCTGCCTTGTATTTTGCCTGCGCAATTCTCAGGCTATCCCGCTGAAGTTTTATATTGTTTCTGGCTACTTTAATCCGCTCCTGGAAAGTGCGAATAAGAATATAATTCCGGGCCAACTGAGAAATCAGTGATATAAGAACATTATCATAATCGGCGACACTGGCATCCAGATCTGCAGAAGCAGACTCAATCTGTCGCTTAAAGCGCCCCCAGAAATCAATTTCCCAACTCAGATTCAGACCGAGATTATAATCATTAAAGATAACACCACCTGATTTTTCTCTTGCAGCCAGCCCCGTCACCTGCTGTTGCTGCGGATATTGATTACCAATAGCAATAGCCAATTTCTGCTGCGACTGCAGCACTCTGAGCCCTGCCGATTGAAGCGACAGATTTTGCTGCAGAGCAGTTTCAACCAGGTGATTGATTTCGGCATCCTGAAAAGCCGCTTCCCACCATTTTGGATCAGCAGTTGACAGACTCGATACCTTTGCATCCTTAGCATCGTTCCAGCCAGACTCAATGTTGACCTCCGGTGTCAAATAGTCAGGACCCAGGGCGGTACAGCCGTTTATCAACAGAGCCATTAAACAATTCAGTACAATAGTGTTCAGACGTCCAGAACCAGAGAATATTGTTTTGATATATTGCCTGCTATCGATTTTCATAGAATTCTCATTGATATGTCTCACTTCCTTTCACCCTTGCTCGAAGAACCGGAGTAAACAAGCACAGAAGCCGTGCTGCCCACTCTCAGCACAACACCTTCCGGAAGCGCGTCCAGTTGAATTTTTACCGGCAGTCGCTGAGCAAGACGAATCCACTCAAAGGTTGCGTCAATATTAGGCAGTAGATTTTCTCCTGTGCTGCCATCATTCTGTGCAACACCCCAGCCAATACTATCAACGGAACCTTGAATTGGTTTGTCCGGATAAGTCATAAGAGTAACAATGGCTTTGTCCCCTTTATCAATATTACTCAGGGAAGTCTCCTTAAAAAAACCATCTACCCAGAAACTATTCACATCCACCAGTACCAGTAACGGCTGGTTGGCGACAGCCTGACTGCCTATTTGCAGGTTAAGATTTGTAACATAGCCGCCTACCGTTGCTTTAACTTGGGTAAATTCAAGATTTAGCTGCGCCTCTTCCAGGGCTGCTTTGGCTTCACGAATACTGGCATTATCATCCCCCTGCGCCCCGAGATTCGCTTTAGCTTCTGCCAGAGATGCTTCAGACTGGCTGAGTGTGGCTCGTGCCTGAGTAAGGCTGGCTACACCAACAGCTCGTTGTTCGATTGCCACTTCAAAATTCGCTCTGGCTCGGTCAACAGATTTTTGCGAGGTTGCATGCTTGGGCAATAATTCCTTTTGACGCTCGAATTCAGCCTTGTCTTTTTCAATTTGGGCATCAGTCTGCTTTATACTGCTTTTTGCCTGTAAAACTGAAGCCTCAG
>WTAX01000036.1 GCA_013139395.1 Gammaproteobacteria bacterium
ATTTTTTTATAGGATCTCCAATCAGATAAAAAAGAATGTTCCACGTGAAACACTCCCCAATCTATAAATTTTCGGCGTATAGATGGCCCGGCATCTAATAAGGTAAAACTTTCAGGTGTAATTAATCCTAAAACAACAAGCTTGGTAATACTGGACAAAGAATTAATTTTTTTTGAATTAAGATGAATAATAGGTTGTGATAAATCTTTAGAACGACTGATACCTATGGTAAATGACTCTTCAAATTCATTATCATTTAATGAAGAGAATTTAGAAAAAACAGTACAGGTATTTTCATTATAGTTGATAAAACTTTTAAATTTATTACTACGAAAAGTTCTTGCGCGAAGTAATAAATAAATTGACTCCAGGATGGTTGTTTTACCAACACCATTAGAGCCATAAATAATGTTGAAGTGAGAGTGGGGGGTGAGGGTATATTCTTTTAGATTACGGCCATTATGTATTTTTAATAATTCCAGAGGCATATTTTAAACTACCCGTTTCTAAAGAAGTCTAAAGACGCATCGGCATAACAACATATTTCACACTATCATTATTTAATCCTGAGATAAGACAACTACTATTAGAGTCAGTTAAACTCAGAGTCACTTGATCTTCTTTTACTGCATTAAGTGCATCAACTAGATAACCCACATTAAATCCTATAGAAAAGTCTTCACCAGAATATTCTATAACAATATGTTCCTCAGCTTCTTCCTGCTCTGGGTTGTGAACGACAGCTAGAAGATGATTTTCACTAAACTCTAGTCGAGCAGCCTTATATTTTTCAGTGGATAGAACTGCAATTCTAGAAAGTGATTGCCTTAAAACTTGTCTGTCAGTAATAATATTTTTGGTACAAAGTTCTGTAGCAGGGATAACACGCTGATAATCAGGAAAACGGCCATCAATTAATTTTGTGGTAAAACTAAGATGTTTAAAAATAATATTAAGATGACTGGCAGAAATAGAGACATTAATAATTTCATCAGTATCTGAAAGCAGACGATTAAGCTCAGTAATAGCCTTACGAGGAACGATAAGTTGCTGAGTGGTATCCTTAGGAATATTAATTAAGTTTGTTAAAGAAGCAACATAGCTGAAAGCTAAACGATGACCATCAGTGGCAATTGTACGAAGTTCTTCATTATAAATTTCAAATAACAGACCATTTAAGTAATATCTGACATCCTGATTCGCCATAGAAAACTGAGTCGCGTCAATTACAAATTTTAAATCGTGTTGCGAAATACTGAATTCAGAACTGGAAGACATGGGATCTAAATTAGGAAAATTTTCAGCTGGAAGTGTGATTAAGGTAAAGCGACTTTTTTTAGCTTTTAGGATAAGTTTATTATCAACCAGCTCAACGTTAAGTAAGATACCCGCATCAAGATTTTTACAGATATCAAACAACTTTTTTGCCGGTACTGTAAAATCAATATTAATAGATGTATCTTCAAGGGGAATTATTGTGGTAATTTCAACTTCGAGATCGGTACCCGTAATAGTAAATTTACCATCACTAATATTAACCAGAATATTAGATAAAATGGGTAAAGTCTGACGTTTTTCGACAACACCAATTACAGACTGTAAAGCGGGTAATAAGTCATCTATACCGATTGAAAATTTCATTAAAAGCTATCCTTAAAAACATAATCTTAAAAAATATTCGTAACAATTCAGTGTATTTCTAAATATACGCTTGTTAAGCCTATGGCGCTTATTTTTCTGACTTTGAAAACTCGCTGCGCTCAGACAATCAAAGTCAGAAAAAAAAGCAACCACAGACTTTTTGTTAATAATATACTGAGCAGTTACAGTTACAAATATTCTTACGTAAAGTATAAAACAATTGTAGCAAACTAAGAAGTTAACTGCCTGTGAAGATTAGTATAGTCTTCTTCAACAATAACTTCTTCACTTCTTAGTTCTTGTATTTTACGACAGGCATATAAAACAGTCGTATGATCACGACCGCCAAAAGCATCACCTATTTCTGGTAGGCTATGACTGGTTAAATGTTTTGCTAATGACATAGCAATTTGTCTAGGCCTGGCAACTGAGCGTGTACGTCGTTTTGAATGTAAATCAGCAACACGTATTTTGTAATATTCAGCTACAATTTTTTGAATATTTTCAATAGAAACCTGTTTGTCTTGTAATGCAATTAGATCATGCAGTGCCAGCTTTGCAAATTCGACCGATATTTTTTTTCCCTGAAAACGTGCTGTAGCAATCACTCTTCGTAAAGCACCTTCAAGTTCACGAACATTTGAACGAATTCGCTGAGCTATAAAAAATGCCACATCCTGTGGTAAATCTATATTGGCTTGAGCAGCTTTTGATAAAAGAATGGCAACCCGTGTTTCAGTATCAGGCAATTCAATAGAGACTGTTAGACCCCAGCCAAAACGTGACTTGAGGCGATCTTCCAAACCAGAAACTTCTTTTGGATAAGTATCACAAGTCATAATAATTTGTTTCTGACCTTCAAGAAGGGCGTTAAAGGTGTGAAAGAATTCTTCTTGTGTTCTTTCTTTACCGGCAAAAAACTGAATATCATCAATGAGTAACACATCAACGGAACGGTAGAAATTCTTAAATTGATCAATAGTTTTATTCTGCAGCGCCGTTATCATCTCCTGCACAAAGCGTTCAGAATGGAGATAAATAACTTTTGAGTCCGGGTTATCAGACATAATGATATTACCCAGGGCATGAATTAAATGAGTTTTACCCAGCCCAACACCACCGTAAATCAAAAAAGGGTTGTAGTTGTTATTACTGCTTCCTTCACTGATTGTCTCAACAATTTGTAAGGAAGCTGCACGAGCCAGCATATTACACTTACCTTCAACAAAGGTATCAAAAGACATTTGTTTATTAAGAGCAGATTGATATTTTTTGAAACGATTATCTACTGGCTCAGAAGACTTGCTAGTAGAACTATTTAAAGACGAAGCAACATTTTGAGATACTGAAGTAAATGTACCAGAGCGGTCAAATTTAGATTCTGCTGATTTATTGAGTCTAGACTTTGATGCTGTATTTAATGTGTTTTTACTAGCAAGATTAGGTTCTTTGACATCAGTATTTTTTTTGATACTGCCAACCTGAAGTTCAACTGATATAAGATTGTCTGATAGTTTATCAATAATATGAGTAATATTAGACAAAAATCGTTTTTTTACAAAATCGATAACAAATTTATTTGGCGCAAATAAAACCAGATTAACATCGGAAATTAGTTTTGCCTGTAGTGGTAAAATCCAAATTTTATATTCCTGAGCAGGGATCTCTTTTTCCAGAGCCTGGAGACATTTATCCCAAATTTCTAATTTCATAAAAAAACCATTATATTGTAAAAAAACTAATTTTTTTTTGAGTTTTAAATCAAAAAAAGGTAAAAAAACAACGAAAAAAATTAAATACATCCTGTGGATAAGTCTGTTAATAAGTTATCAGGAAGATGGATATAAAATGTTAGGAAGTAGACACATTGTATAACAATAATATTTGATTAACAATTTATCAACAGGCAGAACACAAAATACAAAGAACTTTTAAAATACAATAAGTTATTGATTATACATTATTTAAATGCTTTATACACAGAAAACAGCGTCACTAATAATAAAAATAAAGAAATATAGATCATTTATATTATTAAAAGCTTAGTACAGATGTTTATTAGAAAAATTGAATATATAAATTGTTGAAAACTTTTTAAACATTAAAAAATACTTTAAACGTTTATTGAATTGATTCGTAATAAAATCAACTAAAATTTTTGCAATTAATGATTGACTAATAAGCTTATAAAAATGTATAATTGCGAGCTCTAAAAAAAGCCTTTAAACGATTTTTTCCAACTTTTGTTTTCCACTTTTGTTTTAAAAAAGTTTTCAAAAATAGGTGAGGAATTTTAAAATAGGTTTTTTTGAAAAAATTTTTTAATTACTAGCTTTAATTTTTAAAGTTATATTCGGAAAAATGCAATGAAAAGAACATTCCAACCAAGTAACATAAAACGTAAACGTACTCACGGATTTCGTGCACGCATGGCTACAAAAGCTGGTAGAAAAATATTAAATGCACGTCGCGCTAAAGGTCGTCATCAGCTAGCTGTTTAGACACTGACTTTTTTGATTGCAAGCTTAGCCTCAGTTTATCGATAGTTTTTTTATATATTGTTTAAAAAATTGAAGCTAAAAGCTTGTTATAAAAAATTTCTTATCTGTATTAGTAAAAATTCAAAGTAGAGTTTAGATATTCAGACAGAGTAATAAATTTTTTGAAATCCAGTAAGTATACGGTTTTTAAAATTATGTCTGAAAGCAAAAACAATCCGCAACAACAATTCAGTCGAAATTTAAGACTTCTCCTTCCCGCGGATTATAAATTCGTATTTAATCAATCAATACGCTCATCAGATAAATTACTCACAATTTTAGCAAAAAAAAATGCTGAGCAAGACAATCCTCGCCTTGGATTAGCTGTTGCTAAAAAATCGGTAAAAACGGCTGTACAGCGAAATCGGATTAAACGATTGTGCAGAGAATTTTTTCGTTTACATAAAACAACAATAGCCTGTGCGGATTATGTCATTTTAGTTCGAAACGGTATCGATAAAATGGATAATAATGTCATTACTGCTTCTCTGGCTAAACAATTCAATTACCTGAGAAAAAAGCTGACTGAAAAATAATACAGGACAAGTAAAGCCTTATGAAGGCTAATCTGGTAGAATCCCTTTTTGCAAAGAGATAAGCAAGACAAGATTTAAGTGAATATGAACAAATGAACGTCTTTCGAAAAATAACCCTGGTCATTCTCAAAGGCTATCAATATCTCATTAGTCCAATATTGGGAAATAACTGTCGTTATATACCAAGTTGTTCCTGTTACACTCATACGGCAATAGAACGCTTTGGTGTACTAAAAGGGGGTTGGATGGGTTTAAAAAGAATTTTAAGATGTCATCCATTCCATCCAGGTGGTCTGGATCCAGTACCAGAATTAGATTCAACTAAAACAAACGATAAAGAAAAAGACCATAAGTCAGATTAGTAGGTCTTATCATAAAATAGGTAATTATCAGACTGAATAAATACCTTAAATTTACATAAAGAACATAGATAAAGTCATATTATGGATACACAACGCTTAATTTTATTTGCTGCATTTATGCTGCTTTCAATGTCATTATGGCAGTCCTGGCAAATGCAGGTCAATCCGCCGCCTACCATCAGTAATAGTGATGTTTCAACATCCAGTTCAAC
>WTAX01000016.1 GCA_013139395.1 Gammaproteobacteria bacterium
GAAGCAGGCTATTCAGCTGCGCCACACCTGTCCTGTATCGGTTCTACTCGTGAAGGTATTCGCTCAATTCTTGATACGTTTAAGACGATTGGCATTGATAGAATTGTTGCCCTGAGGGGAGATTTACCATCAGGTCATCGTGATGTCGGTGAGTTTCGTTATGCTAATGAGTTAGTTGAATTTATTCGTAGTGAGACTGGTGATCATTTTCATATTGACGTGGCTGCCTATCCTGAAGTTCATCCTCAGGCTAAAAATGCACAAATCGATCTTGATAATTTTGTCAGAAAAATGAATGCCGGTGCCGATAGCGCTATTACACAATATTTTTTCAATATTGATGCCTATCTGTATTTTATCGATAGTTGTGAAAAAGCAGGTATGGATAAACCCATAGTGCCAGGCATTATGCCAATTACTAACTATTCCCGCCTGGCAGGCTTTTCTGATATGTGTGGTGCTGAAATTCCACGCTGGTTGGCTAAGCGTCTGCAAGGCTATGGCGATGATATTGATTCAATTAAGGCACTGGGACTGGAAGTCATTTCCAATCTTTGCGAACAATTATTAGCAGCAGGAGCACCTGGTTTACATTTTTACACGTTGAATCAAAGTAAAACTACGCTGGAAATCTGTCAGAATCTGGGGATTAAATAGGTTGGTAAGTTGGTAAGTTGGTAAGTTATTATTTGAATACAAACGTAACAACTTGTAAACCTATTAACTTACTAACTTATCAACCTAAAATTAGCTTTATTCCTACCGAAATTGTCACCACTTCAAAAACACGTTTAATCCAGCGGTTATTGGCAACAATCGCTAAATGAGCACCGGTATACCCCCCCAGAAGTGAACCGATCAATAATGCCGGCAGCCAATCCCATTGGATAGTACTGAGCATTCCAAGAGTTAAAGCTCCCGTGCCATTCCAAAAAACACCGACTAAAATAAGGGTATAAGCCACCGCTGTTTTATAATCAAAGCCAAACCAGCGAACTAACCATAAAGTCACAAATAATCCCGTACCAGAGGTTAGAGAGCCATTAAGTATACCGATCACACATAAGCCAAACCCTCCGATAGCCAAACCAGAGCGGTCTCTGTTTATATCTTTGAGTTCCTGTCCTAGTCCAGGTTTTAACCAGGAATAAACACCCAGAGAAATGGTTAACAAACCCAGTGCTAGTTTAGCTTCATAGTCCGGTATCTGTACAATAATAAAGCCGCCGGCCACCACACCAGGCATACCCGTGAGCAAAATAAATAGAGCATATTTAAGATTCAGCTTACCTGAGCGTAAGTGTCTAATGGTTGCCCCCACACCCAGTGCCACACTGGCAACCTTATGTGTTGCCAGAGCAATACTAAACGGCAGGCCAAGAAAAATTAGCATGGGTAATTGAATTAATCCCGCACCTCCACCTGCAAAAGCAGAAAAAGTATTAGCAATATATGATATAAAGAACAAAATAAGTTGCTCAATATTCAACATATAAACCTCATTTGTCCTATCATTTTGTTAAAATTGAGACTAATTTCTTTGCTAACAGGCCAGAAAATGTTATACATTAACTTTGCCATAAAGCTTACATTTGCTTATTTTCTGCTATAGTAAGCAAGGTATAAAAGAAAACAAGCTGACCACAGACTACAATAATTATAATATATTAATAATGACACTTTTTTATAAACACAAACTCTTTTTAAAACAGCTCAGATTCTTACCTGCGATTGCTCTCTGCCTGCTGTTTATTTCCAATACCATATACGCTGACAAAAGTTACATCAAGTGTTGGAAAAATTCTGAAGGACTGACAGAATGCGGTAATCGTGTTCCAAGAGAATATTATAATCAACGCGTGCGTTATATCGATGATCAAGGTGTTACCCGCAAAGTTAAAGAAAAAGACAAATCAAAAGAAGAGCTTGAATCTCAAAAAGAACAGGATAAATTACTCGCCTTAGAAGCAAAAAGAATACGAAAAGCAAAGGATTACGATGACGTATTACTAAAAACCTACTTAACTATTGACGATCTGCTGGCTTCATTAAATTCCAAGCTTGATATTATAAAATCACGTTCTGTTATTCTGGATTCCAGTATTGAAATAAAAAAACGTAAGTTTGGTGTTCTAGTGAGAAAAGCTGCTGATATGGAGCGTTCTGGTAAAAAAATATCCAATCAGTTAGCCATCAAATTAGACACTGCACGAAAAGATCTTAAAAATTTGCAGGCTCAAGTCAAAACACAAGAACTCAATATGCAAAAAATTAAATCAGTTTTTGCCTATGATGTAGAACGTTTTATCTTATCAAAATCAAATCGTATCAAACACAGCTTATCAACACCCAGTCAGTCAAAAAAATTGCATGCAGTTCGTCTTAGCTGTTTAAATAAATCCCAATGTGACTCTCACTGGGAAAAAGCCAATAAATTTATCAAAGAATTTGCCACAACTGACATACTTTATACGACTAATAATATTTCCGTAACCGATATTCCAGTAAAACAACAAGATATTGCTATGAGCCTGTCAATCTTAGGAAATAAATCCGATAGCAAAAAAATGATAATATTCCAAATCCGATGCAATCCAGAAAGAAAAGGGCAGGAATTTTGTTCTGGTGAAGAAGTAAGCGGAATATTAAAAGAATTTAAAAGTATTATTTATCAATAATCCTAGGATAATAGCAGACTGAACAATTAGAGCTGTATTTTTAAAACTGTTATTCTCGCTGAATGCTTCTCGCCAAGAATAACCACTTGTCAGCCCATTTTTCATTAGGTTGTTTACTAAACCGACTGCGCACATATTGGCTTAGCTGTCCCTCAATAAAGCTTGAGAGTAATTCAGCAAACTGACTAATATTACCCTGATACTTCATCTGACCTTTTAATTCCCCTTCTCTTAATATCTGCCTTAGTTGTGTCTCGATGCGTTCAAAAAATTGATTACTGCGTTTCAACAAACGTTCATGTTCTCCAACTAATGCATCGCCAAGCAAAATACGAGTAATTCCCGGGTTTCTGCTGGAAAAGGTTAAAATAATGCCTATTATTTTTTCAACTTGTAATAAAGTCTCATCCTGACTATTAGCAACCTGATTAATTAGTCCAAAGACAGCATCTTCACTAAATTCAATTAACGCTTCAAACATCTTTGCTTTACTGGGAAAATGCCGATATAAAGCCGCTTCAGATACACCTACCGCTTTAGCGAGATTAGCCGTAGTAATACGCTCTCCAGGTCTTTGCTCTAACTCTAAAGCCAGCGCTTGCAGTATTTGTTCTTTACGGTTGTTTTTTTTATTCATTTTTTGATTAGTCTTCATCTTCCGGGCAATCACCAAAGATTAAAGTTCCAATCCCTTCATCAGTAAATAATTCCAACATCACTGCATGTTCAACACGGCCATCAATAATATGAGCAGAGCAGACATTATTTTGCACCGCTTCAAGCGCGCAGCGAATTTTTGGCAGCATACCACCAAAAATAGTGCCGTCAGCAATCAGTTCATCAATTCTTTCTGTGCTGAGTCCAGTCAATAAAACTCCTTTTTTGTCCAACAGACCTTTAGTATTGGTTAATAAGATGAGTTTTTCCGCATTCAGCTTTTCTGCTAATTTTCCGGCGACCAAATCAGCATTAATATTGTATGATTCACCATTCTTACCCAGACCAATGGGAGCAATCACAGGAATAAAATCACCATGAATTAACATATCAATAATTGAGGTATCAATTGCTGTGACTTCTCCAACATGGCCAATATCAATAATTTCGGGAGCCTTCATTTCCTCAGTTTGATGAGTGAAATGCATTTTTTTAGCCGTAATCAAAGCTCCATCTTTACCTGTCAAGCCTACGGCTTTGGCACCATGTGAATTAAGCAGAGCAACAATTTCTTTGTTAACCTGGCCACCCAGAACCATCTCAACAACGTCCATTGTTTCTTTATCAGTGACACGCATACCACCAACAAATTCACTTTCCTTACCCACTCTTTTCAACAAATTACCTATTTGCGGGCCGCCGCCATGAACAACAACTGGATTTAATCCCACTAGCTTCAATAAAACAATATCACGGGCAAAACCGTTTTTCAGGGCTTCATCAGTCATGGCATTACCGCCATATTTAATGACAATTGTTTTACCCTTAAATTTTCTGATATAAGGTAAAGCTTCTGACAAAACATGTGCAATGGTTACGGCTGAACTCTTATTAATACTCATAATTTCTCTGTATATTCGTTATAAATTGTTAAATAACTTGATATCTAACTTAATTTAAAATGGGAATTCCAATGTTGGTTCAATAGCCAGCACTGCCTCTTTGAATGTCATGGCTATGCGTTGTAATGCTTCCTCATTCTCTGCTTCAAAACGCATTGTCAGATTTTCACTAGTATTGGATGATCTTACGAGACCCCAGCCATCTGAATATTCAACACGAACACCATCAATGGTAATAATCTTGCCATCACTAAAAACACTTAAATCTTTATTTATTTGCTCCATGACAGCTTTACTATTTTCAGCAGCAATAAGGATTTCAGGTGTATTTAATGAATCAGGTAATTCTGCAAAAATTTGCCTGGATTTTCTTAAATCAATAGATAGAATTTCAAGTACTCTGGCAGCAACAAATAAGGCATCATCAAAACCAAACCAGCGTTCTTTAATAAAGATATGGCCACTCATTTCTCCGGCAAGCAATGCCCCTGTTTCCAGCAATTTGCTTTTCATAAATGAATGTCCACTTTTACACAGAAGTGCATTACCACCCAGCTCACTGATAAATTTTTCTAACTTCCAGGTTGATTTAACATCATACAAAATAGTCGCATCTTTATTTCTGGACAATATATCTTTTGCCAAAAGCATAAGAATTCGATCCGGCCAGATGATTTCACCCCCAGATGAAACCAAACCAATTCTATCGCCATCACCATCAAAAGCGATACCGACATCAGCCCTGATCTCAGTTACTTTTTGAATTAATTCACTCATATTTTCAGGACGACTGGGATCAGGGTCATGAACTGGGAAGTTACCATCAACTTCACTATTCAGGGCTATAACCTTACAACCTAGTTGTTCAAAAAATGCCGCGGCAAATTTTCCTGCCACTCCATTGCCTGAATCAACAACAATAGTCATTGGCCTGGCTAAAATAACATTACCTGTTATCTTAGTGATGTATTCTTCCAATATATTGAATTGAGATAACTCACCTGCTCCTGAAACACGCTCACCAGCAATGACTTTCTTTTTCAGATTCTGCAAACGTACATCACTATAGCTATGCCCCGTCAGCATAATTTTTATGCCATTATAGTTAGCAGGGTTGTGACTAGCAGTCACCATAAGACCATTACCATCGGTCTTTGTAATAGCAGAAAAATAGAGTATTGGACTGGTTACCATACCGATATCAAGTACGTTAATACCGCTTTCTAATAATGCATCTATGATTGCTTTAACTAATTCAGGACTGCTATTGCGCCCATCGCAGCCAATTGAAATTTGCGTCTGCTGCAGCTCTGACATCTCTTTGGCAATGCCATAAGCAATTTTCTGAAAAATGTCCGCATTAACAAACTCACCAACCACACCTCGAATATCATAGGCTCTGAATATTTTTTGTGTAATAAGCTCTAAATACTCCGACTCTGAGTTATCATCAACAGTAATCCCGCTATCTTGACTGTAGATAACATCAGTGACTTCTTCACTGCGGGTAATGTCTGGTGAATTATGTGTTGTGGCGACTTGCTTAACGGTTTTATTCTTTTGTCTTAGCGGTACAGCAACATAGCTGTCTGATTTATAATTTTTAACAATTATAAATAAAAAGACCAGTGATGTAACAATTGCTATAGATCCCAGGCAGAGAGACACAATAGCCAACCATATAGAAGAAAGTGGGGGTTTATTCGTTTGTTCTACTGGCCAGAACTTAACGATCCACTGAGTATTTGGTAATTTTTTTGACACAAACATGGGCATATTTTTTAACGATTGGTCACCGGCTTTCACCAGTAATAAAGATTTACCTGAGAAGCTTTGTACAATTTCAAGGTAGCCTGTTTGTGTTTTAAATTCTTTTATCAATTGATTGATAAATTGCTTCGGTATTTTGGCTACAATATAACCAATAAGCACTTCTTTTTTTAAATCAACATCGGTATAAGTCGCTTTCTTAATAAAGACCAATCGAGAATCATCACTCTTCAGCCCGTGAGCTTCAATTTTTATATCATTTTTTGAATGGTTTTTAGTGGCTTCTTTTAATTCATTTAAAATGGATAAAATGCTATAGCCCATTGCTGGATTATCAATAATATCATCATCTTTAAAATCTGCACTGACAATTTCAACAACCGCTTGCTCTCCTAAACGAGCTGCCAAATCCGTTTTTAAAACATCTTGCCAGGTAGGATCAGTAAAGTTTTTAATGTACTCCGCATCTTTTAAAATATAATTAAAATTGCTGATTTTTTTTGCCAGCACCTGACTTGACTGTTTAACCTGGACAGCAAGATCCTGCTTTGCTTTGTCTTCAAGTTGCTGCAGATATTGTTTTTCTGCACTTTCTTTGCTTATTGCTGCCCCATAAAACAACGCCAGGGCAGCAATAAGCAACACAAAGATAAGAGCTAGTTGACGTAAAAAGCCCTTTTTTTCAACATCCATGGGGATGCGTTCTTTTTTTTCTTTATGTTTCTTTGAACGAAGTTCTTCTAGTTCTTCTTTGCGTTTTACAACAGATTCTTCCTGAATCATCGCCCTAATTTTTTCTTTTGTTTCATTCATAAAATCAGCTTCCGCCTGCTTTATCGCTAATGAGTTAGTGACTTCCAGTGTGCCCAAAACCACCATCACCCCGGTCGCTTTGTTCAAAAGATTCAACGATATTAAAATTAGCCTGTACAACCGGCACAAAAACCAGCTGTGCAATCCGCTCTCCGGGCTTAATAATAAACGTGGTGTTACCACGATTCCAACATGAAACAAAGAGCTGCCCCTGATAATCTGAATCAATCAATCCCACCAGGTTACCTAATACAATACCATGTTTATGCCCTAATCCTGAACGAGGCAATATAACAGCCGCCATATTATTATTGGCTATATGAATGGCGATACCGGTTGGAATTAAAAGTGTTTCTCCTGGAAGCAGCTCTTTATCCTCATCCAATATTGCTCTCAGGTCCATACCCGCTGAGCCATCTGTGGCATACTCCGGCATAGGAAACTCATTGCCCACTCTGGGATCAAGAATTTTAACATCAACTTCATTCATAGCTTATTAGTGTCCTTAAAAATATCATTAATTTAATTAATCTTTCGCTGCTAAGACTTTCGCTACTAAGGATAGTACAATTTCATCAATTAACTGCCTGGCTAATTGTTTTTTACTGGCATAGGGTAATTTTTTATAGCCGTCATTATGCCAGAACAAATGCAGCTCATTATTATCCGCTTCAAAGCCTTGTGATTC